>NZ_JBADWU010000027.1:0-8896 GCF_056203535.1 Candidatus Limimorpha sp.
GGAATCAGTAGCTATGGAAAACATAGGAAATTTTCTTCAAAGTTACTGATTTCCAAGATATTATGCAAGTGTTTTAACTAAAAAAACACCGGATTTTTCCGTTTTTTTGCTCTTCTTGAAATTTTTGTCATGTACTAAGAAAAAACACAAACACTAACAGCAAAAAACAATCTAAAAATGAAGATGGACGAATCGCACCGCGCCGAAACCGGGGCTTTCTACACGCCGAAGCCGTGGGCTGGCAAAGCCGTGGAGTGTTTCCGTGCCTTGACGGCTTTACGGTTTACGACCCTGCGGCCGGTGAAGGCTCGCTTCTTGACGCGCTGCCCGAAGGGACGGATTGCTTCGGCTCTTTTCCTGCTGCGGATCGCCGAGGAACTCCACCCCGTGTTGACTTGCTCGTTTACGAAACTCGACATCTACCAGTCGCCCAACATGGAGCGTTTCCGCTCACGTTTCGGCGTTTTCCAAAGGCATCTCGACGGTTTCATCTGCCCAAGCATGGCGTGGCCAGGCCTGAAAGGGAAGTTCCCGATTGTCTTCAGCATCTTCGCCAGCTTTTGAAATAATATGTGAAGAATTGCCTGAAACGACCTATGTCTTTTTGCCTTTTTTTTGCTTTTTTTTGTCTTTTTTTGCCTTTATTTGCAACTATTTGGCATAAAACCTGTTTTTTAAGTAAAAAAGTGCATAATTTTGCAGCGAAAACAAAGACATGGGAATATGAGAGATTTTGAGACTGAAAAAGCAAAGGAAATGGTTTTGCACATACTTAATGTGACTGGTGGTGCAGACGTTTACCATATAGTAAAGATACTCTATTTCGCTGAAATGAAACATTTGGCAAGATACGGAGTCGGATTTGTTCCCGGAGGTTTTTCAGCATTGGAATACGGTCCAGTCCCGATGGATGTTTACGAACTGCTTAATCATTGCTCGGAAAGCGATCCTTACAGAAAACTTTCCGGAGTGGCAAAAAACATATTCACTGCAAAAAGAGATGCCGATTTGGACTATCTGTCGGAAGCGGAAATTGAAGCCATTGATGAATCCATAAATGAAAACGTGAGCCTGTCTTTCGAAGCCCTCTTGAAAAAGTCACATGATGAGGCATGGATTGCCGCAGGGAAATCAGGTAAACTTTCGCCGATACTTATTGCCAAGGTTGGCGGCGCATCGGAAGGGATGCTGGAATTTGTAGAAGAACAGATGGAAATTGACATGGCTTTATCCTGATTTGAATGGAATTCAGCGAAGAACAAAAACGGCAGTTGGCCGGTAAAATCATAAAGAACGGAGATGTATTCTACATCGAAATGAACGAAGCCAATGGCATAAAGCCACATGAAGGATATAGTTCAAGGAAAAAATACTTTACCGTTGTCGGCAAAAACGAGGAAGAAGTGATGTTTGCCGGACTTGTCATCAATTCCAAGATAAATCCGAACATCCCGGTTGAAAGACAGATAATGAATATGCCTTTGAAGATGGCAAACAATCCTTTCCTGGAATACGATTCGTTCATCGATTGTGCGGAACTGAAAACGGTTGGTATTGAAAAAATGGAAAAATTCACTTATGTCGGCGAACTGTTTCATGAAGATCTTCAACTTGCAATCGACACTGTGAAAGGAAGCAAATTCGCAAACAAACGCCAACTTCAGGAATTCGGGCTGCTGTAAGCAAAAGGCATTTTACACCCTATTCGGGTACATGTCGCACTGACATGTACCGGATTTCGCGTTTCAGGGTACATGTTTTCCAAACATTTAATGGCTTGCCACGTTAGCCCCACGTTTACCGATTCGCCTTCAACAGTTTTTATGTCGTAGAGTATCCGGCGCAGATAGTCAATCGTAATCATAGTTCCTCCTATTTTCCCGCAAACATACGGCATCCGCTTTTCCTTCCGGTGACAAAAAAAGCCCCGCCGTGGCGGGGCTTTGTCCATCGATTTTTAAATCTCAACCTTGCATATCAACGATTGGTCTTGCCAATAGTCAATCAGTTTAAGGTGCTGGAGCCTACCTGCGATAATGCTTGGATGAGTGCCAAACTTTGACGCATATCTGCGTATTGTTTGCGTGTCGAATCTTCCCGACGACACAATCTCATTCTCTTCCTTCTTAGGCAAAAGGATTTCGGCTGCAAATTCATTCGCCTCTGTTTCCTTTGCCACATCCATTTCCGACCCTATCTCTCCTTCAATGAACACATCTTTCTTGCCATGAAGGAGTATATGTCCTATTTCATGGAAAAACGTGAACCAGAAAATGTCATATCGCTTATATCTGTTAGATAGCTGTATGACAGGCGTATCATTCAGCCAGCGCGTTGCTCCGTGTATCGGAGCCTTTGGCAGACATTGCGCATTCACGAGCTTGATTCCGACAGAAGCACAACATGCTTGAAGCTTAGCGTAAAAATCATCTGGTTGCTCCGTCATGATTTGTTTCATTGTTCCGATGGCGGCTTTCAGTCCCTTTTCCGTGTATGTTGTTTCAACATCCATTTCCATCGCTTTCAGTTCACATTGCCTCAGCCATGCTGATATGGCATACGGATTTCTTGTTCCTGTCAGCGAGATGCGGAACGCCATTTTCAGTTTCTGGCCCATATAATAGTCTTGCCATGCCTTTTCCGTGCTGATGCCGAAAAACCTGTAAAGCCCACACACCTTTTCACTGGCTGTCTTGCAGGTTTCAATCCAGCGAAGTTTCACCATTTCCGCTATTGGGAAACACCGCATCCATTCCACTGATTGGGCAGCCTCTTCCTCTCTCTTCTTTCTCACCAAATATTCGTCATACATGCGTTGCTTGTTCATCCAAAACCGTGCTGGAATCTTTGTGACGTTTTCAAATGCAACCGACATGTCAACCGTTATCGAACTCGTTCCGCTTATCACTGCGATTATCGTCTTTTCAGGCTTGCTTGTCCTTACGGCAAACTCCTTGATGCTCATGTGCATCTCCCTGATTTTCTCACTAAGTGTATCTCCAGGGTGGTAAACTACTGCAATTTGCTGTTCATTGTCTCTGTTATCCATGACTCATTTGTGTTTTTCATTCATTTTCCGTGATAATTATCTATTTCTTCTATTTCAACGCCTTTTATCTCCAACCAAATGTACTTTCCGTCTTTGTCTGTCGGTATCGGATTCTCTACAGGTTGGAATATCAGCCTGTAAGGTTGGTCAAGGTCACATGCCCACTGACCTTTCCTGTTCGCCGTCAATTCGTGATAGTTGCCTGGCAGGTTCCTCACATCCTCAAGCGTATCAGCCGCCAAAAGATCACCTATCCTCTTCAAGTACTTTTCTCCCCTTAACTGTCCGAGTTCCTTGTAGCATTTCTTTTCGTTTTCAGCACATTTCTTCAGCTTATTGTTTCCATATAAAACTTTCATTTATTATTATATAATTAATGTTGCGCAAAAATACAACTTTTTTAATTAACACAAAGTGTTATTTAATATTTTTATAAAAAAAATCAAAATGCCCCGCCCGAAGGCGAGGCAATAAAAACATCATTCCTGCAGCATTTTCATCGCAAGCTGAATCCTCACTGAAACCTCTCTCAGAGAAGCGTAAACCATCCAGACCTCGTCTTTCAGGCCGTTCTCGCGTATGTTTGTGATATTGGCCACCATCTCGCAAAGCTTTGAGATGATTTCAGTCCTTGTCATGCCTTGCCTCCTTTCTTCGGGTTGATGATGTCCTCGAAATCGTCATGCAGCTGCTTGAAGAACTGGTAAACATCGACAAGCGCATCCACCTCCCGACGACGTGAGGGCTGGCCTAATCCAGCTTGCCGTCTCTGTGGTCAGCGTCGCGCTCGGCTTCGTCTTCGGAAGGATATAGGAAGTCGCCCTCAATGACCGAATGGTAATGGAGCATGTTAGCGTTCCTCTTCATGATTTTTTCCTGACGGCTAACGTTGTCGATGCGGCGCATCACGAAACGGTCGGCAATGTCGAAGTCGGCCAGCGGCACGTTCGCGCTGCCATCGCCGCCGTCAGCCGCTCCGGTGCCGCCACTGAGCCGCCTTTCCGGGCGCGTCTCCATGCGAAGGTTCATCTTCGTGAGGCCGTCAATCTCGATGCTGTTCCTGTTCTCTGCCACGGCCCTCACCAGCTTGAATATGTTGGCGCACTGCCGCTCCACCATCACGGTAGCCGACTCCTGCCTCCGCAAGGCCTCGCACGCGCGTCCAATGCGCCTCGCGCACACTGCGGCACACACCGCCACGGCTACCGCTGCAGCAGCCGCAACGCACATGACTACACAATGAAAAACAACCATGGTTTCCTCCCTGTCATTACTGTTTACGGCGACAAATGTAGCGAAAACAAACGAAATGTAGCGAAAACAAACGAATCCCGCCCACTTCCGTGGACGGGATTCAAGGCCATGCCTGTGAAGTCCGGCTTGTCGTGTCAAGGAAAGGTCAAGCCATGGCACGGCCCAGTTCCTGTGCGAACTGCTGCACGCTCGCCTTTATGCGTTCCTGCGTCTTGGCAGAAGGATGGCGGCGGCCCGTCACATATTGCGACAGCTGCGCCTTGTTTATCCCCGTCATGCGAGAAAGCCCCGCCAATGTCAGCAGTCCCTTGTAGTGTTGCAGGAATGCCGAAGCGTCATAGACGAAATCGAATTCCGCCTCCACGTTCTCGCCCGTGCGCTCCTGGTGCCTGTTCCTCATTTCCTCGAAAACTCTGAGGAAATCGTCCTTCGCTTCTTCAGCCGAAAACCCTTCGCCGAAGCAGCCGAAAGGAAGGTCTTCTTCAAAATACACGGTGTAGAAACCGCTGTTGTTGCATTCGATGTGTGCCGTTATTCTCATAGCCATATTTTTAGGATTTTATTGTTCCGTCTGTCATGTTTTTTGGGGTTGGGATTATTGCAGCCCCGAATCCCTCTTGATTTTCCTCAGCGTGCCCGATGCCACTTCCTGACTGTGATGGTGACTCATCGGGAAGTATTTTCCCGTCAATGGGCTGTACCACTCAGGATGTCCGTCCAAGCTGCCGCCAGTGTAGTAGCACCCGATTTTTTTGAGCAGTCTTTCAAGTTCGTTGTACTTCATGGCTTGTTTCCTTTCTTTGCGCTCATTGAGCCTGCCGAAATGCGATGCAAAGATAATGCTATTTTTTTAGATAGCAATACAAAAGCACGTTTTTTTCGGGTTGCAACCTTGCGACAATGGAAATCCCGCTCGTCATTCCCGCGAAGGCGGGAATCTGAACGGGATTTCGTCATGTTTGCGCCGCAAGCCCAGCGGCGGCTTGTGTTCAATCAGTCGGTCGTACCTTCCGGGGCTTTTATTCCGTCGGCTGCACGGCGTATGCGGTTGGCGAGGTCGTAGAGTGCGCCTTTCAGCTGTTCAGCCTCCTCTGGCGTGAAGCCGCCCTGCCCGCCATTGCCGTCAATGCCATCCATTTTATGATAGAACCACGAACTGCTTCTTGCAAAATAGGTGTTCGACAGTTCGCGCCACGATACTGCAAGCAGTATGTCGCTTAAAACATTCTTCATGTCGGTGATTTTTCCTGCTGGCCTTGTCATTGTAGTTTCCATTGCTTGTATCCTTTCTTTTTTTGCCCCGCCATTTCGGGCGGGGCTTGGTTTTTACTGAGTGATCATGTTATCGAAGAGTTCTTGCGCGTACAACAGCAACCGTGGATGACCGTTAGGATAAGAACTGTTGTAGTTTCTGATTGCCTCGATGAGTTCCCTTTCTTCAGGGGTGACTTCCATTTTTTCTGTCTTTTTCATTGGTACTTTATTTATTGATTGAACGCTGCAAAGATACTACATTTTTTCGTACTGACAAGAAAAAACTACAATTTTTTGTATTATTTTTCAGGTTGCAACCTTGCAACATGGAAATCCCGCCCGCCATTTGCGCCATTGCGCCAAAATTTCATGTTATTGCGCCAAAAATAACCGTTATTGCCACACATATAGAAAAATGTAGCTATATTTGCGCCGTGAAATAAATCAAAGACATGGAAAACGGAATTCGCGACATCAAGGACGTAGCACGTTATTTGGGCGTTTCAATGCTCTCGAAGGGGCTTCGGGTAAGCCCGCTCAAGCTGCAGAAGCTACTCTACTACACGCAATCGTGGTACATGGTATTCTTCGGACGCGAGAACACGCTGTTTGCCGACATACCGCAGGCATGGGTCAACGGCCCTGTGTATCCCGTCATATATCAGCTCTACAAGGACAAGACTGACGACATGTGCGGGCACCTGAAAGCCTCCGACTTCGGATGCACCGAAGACACGCTTGCCGATGAGGCCGGAAGGCTCGCCGTCATGATGAAGTTCGACACGGACGAAATCGAGTTCATCGACTCGGTCGTCACCCTTTATGGATCGAAGTCGCAGAACCAGCTCATCTTCATGACGCATTCCGAGTCGCCATGGGCAGACCAGCGCAAGGGGCTGTCTCCTTTCGACTACTCGCAGCGCGAAATACCGCTCGATTCGATGTACGCCTACTACAAGGAACGCCACGACAGGGTGAGAAATGGCAAACAGGTTCCTTGACACTGACCTCGTCTTTACGGATGAAGACCTCGCCTCGCGCAACGAAGAGCTGTCCGTCATAAAAAGCCTCACCAATGAGGAACTGGCAGAGTCGCTCCTCGTCAAGATAACAGTATGCTACGCACTGTGCGACATCAGCGAAACGCAATACGGCTTCGGACAGTCCTTCTGTGACGAAGACACGCTCATGTACTTCACGACCATGATGAAGTTCGCCAACAACACGCTTGGCGGCCTGCTGGAGCACAGGTACGATTACCACCTGTATAAATCCGAAGTGAAAGGGAACCTGTTCAGGATCCTAAAGTCTATCTATCCTCAGCTGACGGAAGGCGTCACTCCTGACATATACCACTTCTCGCTGTACACAAGCAAAGGGAATGCCGACAGGAAAACTGGAATACGCTCTCCTCGCGTATATTTCGTCCTTGCGGACTACGGACGGATTTATCCATTATTCTTCGACCCCTATCACGAACTCAACCCAATCAATAATCCTGATGACAGCAAGCCCGCACGGATCGGCCTCGAAAACAAGAACAAGAAGTTCAAGACGTTTTTCGACAAATAGGTATGGAGATAAATTCGTTAAAATCTAACGAAGATAAACCATATCAGTACCAAAAATCCCGATAAAACAATTTTTGTCGTTAAAAAATAACGAAAACACAAAAACAAAAATCGCAATGAACGAAATACTACAAAGGGTTGACATCATCCTCGACCTGTACGGCTCAAACAGGACGCGCCTCGCGTCAAAGATAGGAATGGCGCAAAGCACGCTAACGAGCATATACCAGCGCGGAAACCTGAAATCAATACAGGGCTGTTCTATAAATTAACTTACTAATAATTAGTTATTTAGTTTGATATTTCAGCAGGAAGTCGTATCTTTGCAGTAGAAATCATACGGAATCATGCAGAAAACTACTACATACCGCAAGCCGATGGGCGAGAACCTGTTCGAGGAGGAGTTCACTGTCGAAGCCCTCTCCCGGATGGGCAATCCCCTTGAGCAGCTCGCCGCGTTGGTCGACTTTGAGATGTTCCGTCCCGCACTTGAAGAGGTGCTGGTCAAGAAGGACCGCAAGACTCGGGCAGGACGTCCGCAGATTGATGTTGTCCTTATGTTCAAGGTCATATTCCTTCAGCGTTACTATGGTTTGGGCGACCACCAGATACAGTATCAGATTATAGACCGTACCAGTTTCCGCCAGTTCCTTGGCATTCATACGGTGGCAGAGGTCCCTGACGAGAAGACAGTCTGGGCATGCAAGGACAAGCTTGCAGAGGGCGGCACCTTCGACCGCCTGTTTGATGAGTTCCGCACCTTCCTTGACAGCAAGGGTCTTTCATTCAACGAGGGCAAGATAATTGACGCGACCTTTGTTGAAGCTCCGAAGCAGAGGAACACCAGGGAGGAGAACAAGCAGATCAAGGCCGGTAACGGCAAAGGCCTGTGGAATCCCGAGGATGGCGATTCCGAGGAGGAGAAGAAGCGCAAGATGCACAGGAAATCCCACAAGGACATTGATGCCCGATGGACGAAGAAACGCGGTGAAAACCACTATGGTTACAAGAATCACGTCAAGGCGGACAAGAAGACCAAGCTCATAGAGAAGTATCACACGACAGACGCAAGCGTACACGACTCAAATGTCATTGAACCTCTCATCGAGGGGAAGGATAAGGGCCAAGACCTCTTTCTTGATGCAGGCTATGAGTCCAAGGATGAAATCGTCAGAAAGAAAGGAATGAATCCCATTATCTGTGAGAAAGGGCATCGCAACAACCCTCTGACCGACGGGCAGAAGCAGAACAACCGCATCAAGTGCAAGGACAGGTGCCGTATTGGGCACATCTTCGGCTTCATTGAGGGAGCGATGAACGGCTCGCTTGTCCGCAGCATCGGAATGATGCGAGCCAAAGCAGCCAACGCTCTGACCAACCTCGTCTATAACATATTCAGATATGTACAGATCAACATTTACCAGCCACAGCTTATCACTTGCAAGGGATAACTGTGCCCGTACGTCTCAAATCGTCAAAAATAACATGTCAATGAGTGGATAAACGAACACAATCGACAGCCGAAGTCCTCAGATGAGCGACTAATACCGAAAGATAGTATCTGACGGAACGGCTTCCACTCGAATTTATGAATTAATAGAACCTACCATGATTCTTTTCAGTCACAACATCAACTAAAGGTGACCTGTTTTGCATCATCACTGTGCGAATCTGGTGCTTGAATACTTTGGCTAACGCCTCCGCATCTGCTATGTGTAAGGAAATCTTGCGTTGTTGGCCATATCCATGCGAGAGCACACTGGTATTT
>NZ_JBADWU010000028.1:0-21268 GCF_056203535.1 Candidatus Limimorpha sp.
ATGTTAAAACGTTAAATGGATGGTCTTCCGACTTCCGTGAAGCCATCGACTTTTCGGCTTACATCTATCACATTAGGTCAAAAAATGTATTATTCTCCCAAAAATAGTAGTTTTGCCATGCTGGTCGCGCGGACACATGGCGCCCTGCCGCCGACATGAAATGGGACTCGGTTGCCATGGATGAAAGTTCCTATTTCACCAATTGCAGCCCCCAGAATGCCACATTCAACGATGGCAAATGGCACAGTCTGGAGAAGAAAACCCGCGCCATCGCTCGGCAATATGGCCGCGTGTATGTCGTCACAGGGCCGATTGTGGGCAAGAACGTGAACGGAACGATTGGCGAAAATAGGGTAGTGGTGCCCGATGCTTTCTTCAAGGCTTGGTTAGTGCCGGTCGAAGGAACCTATACGGCCATCGGCTTCGTGTTGGAAAACTCAGCAGAAAATCAGGATATTTCGGCCTCGGCCTGCACTATTGATGAATTAGAACTGCTGACGGGTCTCGATTCCTACCACAATCTGGATGACAGGACCGAGAAATGTGTTGAAGCCAGCATTGATTGGAAATATTGGAAAGGCGTGGGGATAGTCCCTTGATAGGAGAACATGCAAATCTATGAATCAATGTGATTTCAGTCTTTTTGGGGTGCAAAATGATATTGAAAAACAACTATATATTTCCCGTTCATTTTTCATTCATTTCGTCGTTAATGAACCAAAATGAATGAGAAAAATGAATGGAACCATCTTTTTCTTTCATTTCATTCAGCAAACGCCCTATATAAACAGAAGGATTCTTTGATGATTTTGGAATCATATCCATTAGAAGATTATCTATCTCAGAGCGTTTTGCTCCATCTGGTTTCTTCTTCAACAATTCCATTACTAAATCTTTGTAGTATTGGCGTTTCATACCCCTGTTCTTGACATAATCACCTAATTGATCTGTCTGAATTGATACGGACTCCGATAGAAACAGATTTGGGTAATCTCCTTCAATCAAACCTTTTTCTTTGAGAGTATGAGCGTCTTCAATAGATATAGAACCGCCTTTCTGCACAGCATCCAGCAACATACAATCCTCAAAGGATAAGTCCTTGTTCTCCTTCAGCAATTTGGTATATTTTTCATTGATGGCATTTCCATACAGACGAACAGCCACTTCCTTTTTTATTGCATCAATCTCATAATCCGGCATAGGAAATCGGCGTTCCCATTGCTGATTGAATATCTTGCGGATGCCTCGACCTACAATATCAATCATATTGAAGTTGACCATAGCATTGCAGAGACATTCATTACGATAGTGTCGCTGAGGACCATGCGTAGCAAGAGCTTTCTGCACAGTGCCAGGAATGAAACTGCCACCATTGGCATAATACAGGAATCCTGGATTCTCCACAAGGTTGATTCTCTCTTGAAGGGTATAATCCTGATGAGCTATACAATTGTGCAAAATCTCGCGCATAGAGTAGTCGTCATACTGCTGCATAACGTCGGGAAAGAGTGTGCCTCCAGGCATCTCTCGCATAGTCAGGTTGCGAACTTTTGCAAGAATCTGATCCACCGTCAGGATGAACGGAGCGGTGAAGTGCTCATAATCTACAACATTCTGTTTCTCATCACGAAGCGACCATGTTACGCGCACAACAGCAGGACGTAGTTTGAATACAGATACTGGCTTGCCCAACAGTATGATTGCAGCACGAGTGATACCGCCATTAATCATTACGCCAGCGTTGCTAAGAAACTCTGATACCGACCATGCATTTACTTCTTCTGCAGGAATGCGGCTGTGCACTTTCTTGAACATCACACGAGCTTTGGCAATTGCCACCTCGTCAAGATCATCAATCGTTGCATCCGGTACAATTTCTGCCGACCAGTCGCCACCTGTGAACAGAGGTTCATCCAGAATGGCATTCAATCGCTCTGGTGTCAACTCCACAAGCGAATCCTCTATACGTTGCCAAGCTTTGTCATGAGCTTACACGGGACGTTTCGGCAGGTGCTTCGGAATACGAATCACCCATACCTTCTTTTGAGTATCAGAAGTGATGTACTCCATGATGTCCAACCCTTCACTCGAAAGGTTGGCACACCTGTCGGTCAAACGAAGAATCGCCTTCTGGCGGTCATAGTTGTATGTATCTGTACCGACAATCACCAACGTCTTGTCGTGTACACCTATCACGAGAAAACCACCCTCCATGTTGGCAATAGCCGACACGTAGGAGATAACATCATCCTTCTCGTTCCCGCAGAACGAGTTCCTCAGATTTTTAAATTCCTTCCATTCACACCGAGCATTCTCTTGTGGGTATTCACGGAGCAGATATTGTCGTAGTTCGAGTTCGGTCATACTGTATGTTTGTTAAAATATAAATCAACACTGAAATCTCCGACATTCGATTCTTGTTCTACAAAAACGATGTCAATACCAACGGACTCACTCAACAGTTCAGGTTTCTCTTCCTTAGCTAACCAAGGTGTAAAAACTTTCGCTTCTTGTTTCCGGATGGTTAGAAGATCAGATGTTTTTCAAGTTTACCAAGTGTCATGTAAATGTGCTTCTCGTAGTTTTCTTATTGTGAATTGTCATATTTTGGACACAAAAATAATAACAAAAATGTAATAACGATCAAATGGAACAAGAAAATTTGAAATCAGAGGAGGATTTTTCTGTGTGCCTTTGCTATGGATGAGTGTCGGTTTTTGTGCTGTATAATTCGCCTGAAGATCAGGATATTTCGGCTTCGGCCTGCACCATTGACGAATTGGAACTGCTGACGGGTCTCGATTTCTATCACAATCTGGACGACAGGATCGAGATGCGTGTTGAAGCCAGCATTGATTGGAAATATTGGAAAGGCGTGGGTGTTAACCCTTGATTTGATTTCAAACTATTTTTTTGGCAATAATTTACAATTTGTCCTTTTTGTAACTAAAACATTCAAAACCCACAAAACATTTCCCTTATGAGTTTAAAAAGTATTTTATTGCTAATTTTTTCTTACCATATCATGTTGGAAATAAAACAAATGCTTATTGTGCGACACATTATTGAAACCAACAGGATTGGGACATAGTGTTTGAAACGATGCCGCACTTTCAATTGGGAAATGTTTTTTTCGATGAAATGCTTGCGGTGTGGAAAAATGTTTGTACTTTTGCAGTGCTAGAACCCGCCAAGCCTCTCAACGATGCTCAAATGTGCGGGTCGTTTTTTTATATATTCCGATGACAAACAAAATCCCTTTTCAGAAAACATACACCAATTCACACGACCTCGTCGGTTTGCTGATGTCAAGAGGACTGGCCGTTGACGACCCAATAAAAGCCGAGCGGTACCTCGAATATATTGGCTACTATCGTTTGTCGGCTTATATGTATCCTCTGCTTCAAATGCCTAAAGATCAGCACCAGTATAAGATAGGTTCCTCGTTTAGTCAGGTAATGACAATTTACCGATTCGACGAAAAATTGCGATTGTTTATCTTTAACGAGATTGAGAAAATAGAAGTGGCGGTTCGCAGTGCTTTTGTAAATACGGGTTGCGAATTGACGAATGATCCTTTTTGGATAACCAATGTGTCAAACTTTACCAATAGTGTCAAGTTTAATCACACATTGACGCTCATAGATGCTGAAATCAACCGCTCTCGTGAGGATTTCATCGACCATTTCAGGCAGACATATTCTGACGCATACCCTCCGGCATGGATGTTGGCAGAAGTGCTGCCGCTTGGGGTGATGACAAATATTTATAGC
Organism: Candidatus Limimorpha sp.; assembly: GCF_056203535.1. Taxonomy (NCBI): domain Bacteria; kingdom Pseudomonadati; phylum Bacteroidota; class Bacteroidia; order Bacteroidales; genus Candidatus Limimorpha; species Candidatus Limimorpha sp. The sequence goes on from NZ_JBADWU010000028.1 coordinate 3,774, forward strand.
AACATCAAAGTGCCTCGCATTAAGAAAAGCATTGCTCAAAAGTTTGGCTTGCAAGTGGCTCCTTTCGAATCGTGGCTCACCATCGTTACATTGACGCGCAATTCCTGTTGTCACCATGCCCGTGTGTGGAACAAGCAGAATACCATTCGTCCGATGCTGCCTAACCGTATGAGCGGAGCTTGGCTGCCATTGCCTACCGACCCGTTGCGCATATATTTTAATCTCTGCATCATCAAATACTTTCTTGACATTATTTCTCCTCAAAACGACATGCGTGACAAAATGCTTCGGTTGCTTTCCGATTATCCTTCCATCGATCTCAAAGCAATGGGTTTCCCTCAAGGTTGGCATGAGGAAGCATTGTGGATTTGTTGATTTGGCATCGTGCGACTACTGAAAAAGTAATGGCTAAGCAATCACCAGCCATAAAAATGTCACCACGGTCAGGCCAACTTTTTCTGCCATAATTTGTTGCAATGGAAAGCAATCGCTCATATTGCGCCGTATCCCTGTGGCAACAGGCTTTGGATACATTGTTTGAAACACTGCCTAAATCGATGTAATAGTTTGCTTTACGCTATCTTTCCGAACTTCAATTCATGCTCCAAAAGTTCGTAGCAATACAGCAAGTCGCATAAATTCCTCTGATTGGCTGGCGCAAGAAAAACGAAAGGAAAGATTTGTGAAAGATTTATGTCGGATTTGTTTCCAAAAGACAAATAATTTCTACTTTTGCACATCAAATAGCAAAAACAGCAACAACTATGGGACAGAAACTGCCAATCGGGATACAGAGCTTTGAAGACCTGAGAAACAAGGAATTCAAATATGTGGACAAGACAGCCATCGTTTACAAGTTGGTGACCGAAGGCAAGTATTATTTTCTGTCGCGTCCGCGCAGGTTTGGCAAAAGCCTGCTACTGAATACTTTTGAGTCGTATTTCTTGGGAAAGCGCGAACTTTTCAAAGGTCTCGCCATCGAGCAGTTGGAACACGACTGGACGGAATACCCCGTACTGCATCTGGATTTGAATACGCAGGTGTACGACAGTCCTCGGGCACTTGATGACATTCTCAATGAACATTTGTGCCGTTGGGAAAATTCATTTGGCAGCAATGTTTCTGAAAATTCGCTTGGCCTGCGTTTTATGGGTATTATCCGTCGCGCCTGCGAGAAGACTGGCCGTCAGGTGGTGATTCTGGTCGACGAGTACGACAAGCCGATGCTTCAGGCTATCGGCAAACCGGAGCTTCAGGATGCCTACCGCGCTACGCTGAAAGGCTTCTACGGTGCCCTCAAGTCGATGGACGGCTGCATACGCTTCGCCTTCCTCACTGGCGTGACCAAGTTCGGCAAGGTGAGCGTCTTTAGTGATTTGAACAACCTGAACGACATTTCGATGGATGCCGCATTCCATGAGATTTGCGGTATCTCTGAACAGGAGCTTCGCGCAAACTTTGGAGTGGAAGTGGCCGAACTCGCCGAAAAGCTCGGCAAGTCGGTTGATGAGACTTACGCTGTACTTCGCGAGAACTACGATGGTTATCATTTCTGCAACGAGAAGCTGCCAGGTGTCTATAATCCTTTCAGTCTTCTAAATGCTTTTTACAAAGGCGAAATTGGTGCATGGTGGTTCGAGACAGGCACGCCGACTTACCTCATGGAACTGCTCAAGCAACACGACTATGTCCTTCCCGATCTGGAACATGAGGAACCCGATGCCGATACGCTGAACAGCGTGGACATCGCCTCGACCAACCCGATTCCGGTCATCTACCAAAGCGGCTACCTGACCATCAAGGGCTATGACCCTGATTTTGAGCTGTATCATCTGGGTTTTCCGAACAGGGAAGTAAAGCAGGGATTCCTGAAATACCTCATGCCTTACTATGCCAACACGGTGCAGGGTAAGTCGGGCTTCGAAATCAGCCGTTTCGTGCGCTCGCTACGCGAGGGCAACATCGAAGGCTTCATGGAACGCCTGCAGTCCTTCCTGAGCACCTGCCCCTACGAGCTGGAGCCTCAGCAGGAACGCCACTTCCAGAGCGTGATGTTCATCCTCACTTCCTTATGTGGCTATTACGTCGAAATCGAAGAGCACTCCAATAAGGGCCGCATGGACATGACCATCAAGACAAAGGATTACATCTATATCTTTGAGTTCAAGTTCAACAAGTCGGCTGAGGAAGCCTTGGCGCAGATTGATGAAAAGGATTATGCCAAGCGTTTCCAAAGCGACGGGCGCAGTATCGTGAAGGTGGGCGTGAATTTCAGTACGGCTTGCCGCAACATCGACCGATGGATTGTCGCGTGAAAAGATAGGTGGAAAATAATTTTCTCAAAAAATTTTCCTTTGCATTTTCAGATTATTTGTATTTTTACCAATTCAATTTGACAACAAGAATAAATACATAACAATATGAAATTCATTATACCAAGCGTTAAGCTTCTGAAGAGCCTGCAAGCCCTGAGCGGTGTCATCGGCTCAAAAAACAACCTGCCGATTTTGGATGACTTCCTCTTTCAGCAGACCGAAAACGGATTGAAAATCACGGTTTCCGACCTCGAAGTCACCATGAGCGTCGCCCTTCAGCCTGACATGATGGAAGGCACTGGCGAAGTGACCATTCCGGCCCGCATTCTCTTGGACATCATGAAGAACTTCCCGGATGTGCCGATTACCGTTTCCGTCAATCTCGACAATCTTGCCGTTGAACTCATCGCCGGCGAAGGCCGTTACAAACTGGCTGGCCACAAGAGCGACGAATTCCCAACGGTGCCTACGATGGAAGACACCCAAATGTGGGAAATCCCTGCCGAGGCTTTGGCCGCCGGTTTCGAGAAGACCGTTTTCGCTACAGGTACCGATGAACTGCGTCCAATCATGTCGGGCGTGCTTTTGGAAATGAATGAAAACTATCTGACTTTTGTCGCTACCGATGCTCATAAATTGGTGCGTTACAGAAGATTGGACATCAAGTCGGACACTCCGGCATCGTTCATCATGCCAAAGAAACCTATCAATCAGCTGAAGAGCATTTTGAGTGGTTTTGCTGAAGAAAACGTCTTGATTGAGTTCAACAAGACCAACGCTTCATTCGTGTTTGGCGACTACACTTTGGTCTGCCGCCTGATTGAAGGTCGTTATCCGAACTACGAGACCGTCATTCCGAAGAACAATCCGAACCAGATGCTCATCGACCGTCAGGTGTTCCTGTCGGCCATCCGCCGTGTTGCTGTCTTCTCCAGCAAGGCAACACACCAGGTGCGTTTCAGAATCTCTGGTCAGGAAATCATCTTGACGGCTGAAGACATCGATTTCTACAACGAAGCAAAGGAACGCCTCGCTTGCAGCTATACGGGCGACGATATGGAAATCGGCTTCAACTCGCGTTTCTTCCAGGAAATGCTGGCCAACACCGGCGCACAGGAGGTGAAACTCGAAATGTCGGCTCCAAACCGTGCTGGCATCCTCACACCTGTTGAAAATGAAAACGAATCGGAAGACCTGCTGATGCTGCTGATGCCTGTGATGCTGAATCAATGAAGTTTTTGATCTTATTATAAAATGAAAAAGTCCGCCGAACTCAGCGGACTTTTTGTTTATGTTTGTTTGAACTTTACAGTTTCGGACCAGCAGCGACGAGAGCCTTACCAGCCTCGTTTGTCGTGTACTTTTCAAAGTTCTTGATGAAGCGGCCTGCGAGATCTTTTGCCTTTTCTTCCCAAACGCTTGGGTCGGCGTAGGTGTCGCGTGGGTCGAGAATCTTCGGGTCGACGCCTGGCAATGAGGTAGGCACTTCAAAGTTGAAGGTAGGAATCATCTTTGTCTCAGCCTTGTTGATACTGCCATCGAGGATAGCATCAATGATGCCACGAGTGTCGCGGATGGAGATGCGCTTGCCAGAGCCGTTCCAACCAGTATTGACGAGATAAGCCTTAGCGCCTGATTTTTCCATCTTCTTCACGAGTTCCTCACCGTATTTGGTTGGGTGGAGTTCCAAGAATGCCTGACCAAAGCAAGCGCTGAAAGTAGGAGTAGGTTCGGTGATACCGCGTTCGGTGCCAGCCAATTTGGCGGTGAAGCCGGAGAGGAAGTAATATTTGGTCTGTTCAGGAGTCAGGATGCTGACTGGTGGCAACACGCCGAAAGCATCGGCACTGAGGAAGATGACGTTCTTGGCATCAGGACCAGCTGAACCCGGACGGACAATCTTTTCGATGTGGTCGATAGGATAGCTGACGCGGGTGTTTTCGGTCACGCTCTTGTCGGCGAAGTTAATCTTGCCTTCTGCATCGACGGTAACGTTTTCCAGCAATGCGTTGCGCTTGATGGCGTTGTAAATGTCAGGTTCGCTTTCCTTGTCGAGGTTGATGACCTTGGCATAGCAGCCGCCTTCAAAATTGAAGACGCCGTTGTCGTCCCAGCCGTGTTCGTCGTCACCGATGAGCAGACGCTTCGGGTCGGTCGAAAGGGTGGTCTTGCCAGTGCCTGACAGACCGAAGAAGATGGCGGTGTTCTTACCTTCCATATCGGTGTTGGCGGAGCAGTGCATGGAAGCGATGCCCTTCAGCGGCAGGTAGTAGTTCATCATGCTGAACATGCCTTTCTTCATTTCGCCGCCGTACCATGTGTTCAGGATGACCTGTTCGTGGCTTGTCACGTTGAAGGCAACGCAGGTGCTGCTGTTGAGACCGAGTTCCTTGAAGTTTTCGACGGAAGCCTTTGAAGCTGTGTAAACGGTGAAGTTCGGCTTGAAGTTGGCCAGTTCTTCAGCGCTTGGCTTGATGAACATGTTTTCAACGAAATGAGCCTGCCAAGCCACTTCCATGATGAAGCGGACTGCCATGCGTGTATCTTTGTTGGCACCGCAGAAAGCATCAACAACATAGAGGTTCTTGTTGCAGAGGGCGTTCTTGGCAATGCCTTTCACGGTAGCCCAAACTTCCTGGCTCATAGGGTGATTATCATTCTTATAGGCATCGGAAGTCCACCAAACGGTGTCTTTCGAGTTTTCGTCCATGACGATGTATTTGTCCTTAGGTGAACGGCCAGTGTAGATGCCGGTCATCACGTTGACAGCGTTGAGTTCGGTCAGCACGCCTTTGTCGTAGCCTTCCAAAGATGAATCCATTTCATCCTTGAAGAGTTGTTCGTAACTTGGGTTGTAGTAAATCTCCTTCACGCCGGTGATGCCGTATGAGGCCAGCGCTTCTCTGATTTCTTCGATGTTTTTTGCCATATTATTCTTATTAATGTAAATCCGTATTAATATAAGTCACCATTTGGTTTTGCAAAGATAGTGAAATTTTGATAAGGAAATGATTTGCCAACAAAAAAAGGCATCCTTCCAACCGAGGTGGTCAAAAAGGAAGCCTTTTTCAACGTGGTTTTGTTTCCTTATGTAGAAAAGATTTTATTACAAGTCTTTGTTAAGGTCGATGGAATAGACCGTTGACATGTCGTTGCGCATAGTGAAGATGACGGTCTTCTTTTTGGGATTGTAAACGCAAGACCAGTCGGTTACTTGGTTGGGAGTTTCCACACCATAACTGCCATATTGCAGGCATTGCAGAGCTTCTTCTTCCGTCATGGTCGGTGCATAGTGGCTCATCAGATTCATTGCGCGGGTTTTGGTGGAGTATCCGTGCTGCCAATGGTCTAAATTGTAGGTTGCGGAAGCCTCGAGGTTGCAATAGAAGTTCTCAATGCAGCGGTATTCGTAAGGAACCATACTGCCAGACAAATAAGTGGATGCTTGTCTGTAATCTTCATCCATTACAAATAAGGAATCTTGCCCTTGGCTGCCTTTCCAGAATTCCAAAGTTCTCCAATTGTTTTTTGCGTCTGCCACATACCAGTGAATATTCAGGTCGGGGATCATGGAGGTGTAATCGTATGAATTGAAAAAGTTGACAACATCATCCACAGTGGCGCATTTTGTCAAAATCATGCGGTGTAATACAGATGAAATGATTTGGGGTTTTCCTGTGTTTTGGTCGACTCCGTGAGGACGTGGAGTTTCATTGTGTCCGATTTCGGGGGTGCCGTTGTCGAAATTAGGCAATTGGTAAGCCGCCAGACATAGTCCAACATCGTTCATGCCGTCCAAGACGGTGGCAGGTTGTCTGAGCAGTACATCAAGGTTCTTGCCTTCTTCCAACAGGCAAGGGTCGTAATTGTACTCTTCAATTAAGCCGGAAGACATTTGTGCCATCGATAGCTCAGTCATCAGCACGCTTTTGTGTTCTCCTGGTTTAACATCCTGGTAGAAAACGACAAGCAACGGCCCTGTGTCACCATCATAATTGCGTCCAAACAGCAACTCATGCTGAGGGTTGAAGCAGACGAATCCTGAGCAAAGACCATGTCGGGACGGTGTGATGTCTTCACGTGGTGGATTGTTATAAAGGAGGTTGTCTAAATCGGTGTGCGCGCTCGTATTATCAAACAAATGATAACGGCTATTGCCCTCTTTAATCAATTGGTTCCAATCCACCTTTGCCGTGTAATCCATATAATAAATTGGAAGCGGTGAAACGTAGCGAAGCGAACGGAGCGTTGCTTCTGCTCCTTCCGGCTTGAGGTTGGATGGGTTAATGTTCGGGTTACTGATAGGTTTTCCAGCCGAACGTAGTTCGACGATGTTCAGGTTTGAAGATTTGTCATCGTCGTTTTTCTTGCAGGATGCAGCAAAAGCTAACAGCAATACAAGCAAGTAAAGTGATGTTTTTTTCATTTTTGAAATAATTCCGCAACTTAGGTGTTTGACTTTTTGTTTTGACTTACAGGACAATAAGGTGCTGCAGGGTTTTGCCATCCTGAAAATTTTAACCGGCTTAGGGTGCGGAAAATCTAAGCAAGTCAGAAATCTCCTTAATGACGCTGCAAATGTAGAAATTTAATTTGAATCAAAGTTGTTGTAAGGAAAAATCAAGTAAATTCTTAAATCATCAGGAGAGAAAGAACGGCTTAATTGTTGAACAAGAAGTGTCGATGTCATTAAAAAATGAGACAATTAGAGTGTGGAAATATGATGTTGTGAGTCATTCTCGAAGCCTCGAAAACACGCAGCCTCGTGTTCATTCTTTATGGTAGATTAGTTTTCAGAATACAATTCAACGTTTCAACATAAATCAATTCAACATACTTATCTTGAAATATTTTTTCCTTATCGTCCATTCGTAAATCAGCCAAAGAACGAAATAGCCATCGGTTACAATCCTGTAAATCAAGTCGATGTTATCCGGCAGATGAATAAACCAATGGACGACCATCAATATCAGGTCGATGGTGAAAAGCACATCCCAGAACTTTTCCTTGTCGGTGAAGGTGACTTTGTTTTCGCCTTGCCTGATGTCGATTTCGGCCTCGGCAGAAAGGAAAGGAAACATACTCTGAATGGTGAGTTTGTATTTTCCGCAAGGGATGCCGTTGATTTTAGCCTTCTTCTTCATGATGCAAAGCTGTTGGCCGTTGAAGAGAATCTTGTGCGGAAAGCTCATGCCCATCATCGAAGATTTGTCTTCAATTTCGAGGTCGCCTTTCTCAACGATTCCCAAATATTCTTCTATAGACATGACATTCAGTGGTTTCGTTGCGCAAGTCCAAATAATTTTGGTGATAGTCTTCGGCAGGGTAGAAGGCCTCGGCTTTGCGAATCTTTGTCGCCACCTGATAGCCCATTTCGGTCAGTTCGGCAATGACTTTTTCGGCTGTCGCCTTTTCTTCTTCTGAAGCATAGAAAATCGCCGAAAGATACTGGCTTCCAATGTCAATGCCCTGGCCATCAGTCTGCTCAAAGTCGTGGATTTCAAAAAAATACTTTATCAAATCTTCATAACTGACCTTGTCGGAATCGTATTCCACTTCGATGGTTTCCAAATGCCCAGTCGTTCCCGTTTTAACGAGTTTGTAACTCGGGTTTGCGACCGAGCCGCCCATGAAACCGACGGTGGTTTTCAAAACTCCGTTCAGGCGTTTGAAATAATATTCCACGCCCCAAAAGCAGCCTGCTGCAAAATGTGCCTTGTTCATAGTTTCTCCTTGTTTATTTCGTTGATGCCTGTGCGGATGATATTGAGTCGTGCCTCAGGCTCCATGGCGTAGCCGACATGCATGAAACTTACAATTTGCTCCTTATTAATAAATAGTTTGGTCGGACAGGCGTAAAGATTTATTTTAATGGCATCATTTTGGTCGATGAGATAGATTTTGCTATATTCCTTCTGCAAGCTCCAGACATAGTCGCCGACTTGTTGCTGGTTATAGTCTTTGCTGTTTTCCACGAAACAGAAAATGTCGATGCCATCCAACTCATCGCTGATTTCACGGATAAGGGCGGGAAATTCCTTTTGGGCTTCTTCCTTGCCCCAACCGCAGTTGTGCGCACTGAAAATGATGATGGAGCTTTTCTTGAGCAGTTTTTTCAGCTTGTAACTCTTTCCGTTAGGGTCTTTCACTTCGATGTCAGGAATTTCTTTTCCTATGGTGTTGTTCCATTGCTCTTCCGAAATTTTCAAGCTGAGTTCCTGCCCCTGTTCTTTGGTAAGGCTGGTGATGCCTTCGTAAAACTTTTCGTAATTGACAGGGATAATGTAATTGTCGTTTCTGCCGCAACCAACCAGCAGAAATGTCGCTAGTAAAGCGAATAAAACTGTTTTTTTCATGATAACAATCTTAAATCATTAAATCTCAAATAACTTCCCAATGCCCGCCTTTATCAGGACCGACATGGATGATGACGCCTTGTTCCACCAGTTTCTTCATAAGCGTGTGTATGGTCTGTCTGGAGTATCCTAATGCCGCAGCAATGGCCGATTGGGTGATGTTTGGCTTATTCTTGATGAACCTAACAATCATCCGCTCTTTCTCGTTGAGCGAAAAAGTCTTTTTGGCAGGTTTTTGGACTGCTCCGTAAGATGCTTGTGCTTCATGAGCTGCAAATGATGAACTTTCGGAATCGTTGATTTGATAGTATTGGGGCATGTTGATGGTGAACCTGAATTCGTCGCCGTTTTCGATTTCAACCGTTGCGTGGCGGTTGTAAAGCGGAAGATATTGCTTGATTCGGCTCATTCCCTTGCCGACGCCTTCGTAGTAATTCATCAAACCGAACACATTCGATATGATCGGGTTTTTACGGTTCGGGCGGAGCGTGTCGAGGTCAACAGCGCCGCGTTGGGTCTGCTTGGTCCAGTTTTCGGTGATGAATCGGTCGGAATAGATGAGTATTCGGCCGGTGTAGTTGTAGTAATATTCGCGGTGAATGCAGAAGTTGGAGATGATTTCGCGGAAGATGATTTCGCGCAAGTCGATTCTTCGCCCACCGGTTTCGTCCATCACTTCGGTGTGCCTCATGTTGCGCCTGACGAAATTCATTAGTGTTTCGTAGGTCTCAATCAGGTTGCAAGAGAGGCGCTCGCGGTCGTCGTAAAACGATTCGCCGATTTCCTTAGTTGGGGCGATGAACCGCTTGAATGGCTGGCTCCAATAGATGGCATCGGTTTGGTAATAAGGCAAATGCTTCAATATTGCCTCTTCCTTGCCCCAAAGCAGCAGCGCGGCAAGAATGAACCCTTCTTTGCCGGTTTCCGGGTCGCGGTCCCAAAAGCCGGAGTGCTTGAGTATTTCTTCGTTGGTCATCGAGCGCCAGATGTGGTCGGGATGATACACTTTCAGTTCGCGCCGGGTTTTCTCAAAGGTTTCTTCGCTGAAGTCGTCCATGGTTAATCCGGGAATCACCTTTTTTTCGCTCGAATAGGCTGATTTTCTGAGGAACATGGCCGAAATCAGATATTGGTTGTCGGTGATGTCCATGTCGCCTTCATCGTTACGGTCGTAGAAGTGTTTTTTATAGGTATGCACTTGCGGACTTTCCGGCACATTGAGCACGATGACTTTTTTGCCGTCTTCCATTTCAACCACTTCCGGTATGATATAGGTGATAGGGTTAAGGATTTCCTTGTTGTTGATTTGGTTGACGAAGTTTTTCTGCATGCCGCCGATGTGTTTTTCATCGATGCCGAGAATTTCGCCTTTGTCGGAAACTCCCATGATGATGATGCCTCCAAGTCTGTTAAGGAAGGAACAGACCGATTCGTACACCGACGGGTGTATGCCTTGAGTGCATTCTTTTAGCTCAACAGAAATGCCTTCGTGTTTGTTGATGGTTTTTCTTACTTCTTGCGGTGTCATTTTCCTTTTCTTTTTCTGCCGCAAAAATACTATTTTTTATATTATAATATCACTTTACACGAATTTTTTATTAAAATTTTCTTATATAGTTGAATAATAGTATGTTAGAGTATTATTATTCTTGTATATTGTGTAATTTTTAGCGTAAAAATATCAGTAAATGTATTCGGTTTGTTTGTTTACACAAAAAAATATTGTTTTGTGTAAAGGAAATTGTATTTCGTCAGTAGTATTTCATAATCCATTTGTCAAGAAATTCCATTTGTTCTTTGGTGTGAAACCAATGCTCGCCGTTTTTCATTATGTCGAGTGTGGCTCCGATGTCTTTGGCAAATGATGTCATGGTATCGAAAGAGGTCAGGGTGTCTTTTTCTCCATAAAGGATATGGGTCGGAATGTTCCATTTGACGGGATGATTTCTGACATAGTTCAGATATTCCCACGAAATGGTGTCTCCGTATGGTGTTTTGATTTCTGTTTTCTCAAGTAGTTCGCGCTCGGTGATTTGGGCGTTTGTCATCATGTCTGTGATGAGTTGCTCCATGTTGACAATGGGGGAGATGAAGAACGCTTTTTTGATTTTCTTGTCCATATCGGCGTTCATCACGAAAAATGCTCCAATGCTGTTGGCAATGATGAAAACGGTGTCGTAATTTCTGCATACCTTATTAATAAAGGCAGTAAATTCGTCTTTTGCTTCCCAAGGTGTTTCGGATTTGTAGTCGACCCCGATTATGTCGCAGTCATGGAATAGCGGTCTGTAATGTGTTGATTCTTCTGTGTTTCCGCTTTTTCCGTGTATGTAAATAATGGCTTTCCCATCTTTTAAATCAGTGCTTTTAGCAAAAAAAACGTTCAAATTTGAACCATTGCGTAGAAATCGTGTGTCGTAGGCGCGTTCTTATCGTAGTCGATGCTACATTCGGCGTAAATGTCGGTGATTTGCTGCCAAATGCGCCGTTCGCTGGCTCTGATGGAACGGACACGCTCCAGCAATTCCCGAAAATAATCTTTTCTGAAAATGCGTTCTCCTTGTTTCATTCGGTTGTCGTCCAACACAAAACCCTTGCGGATATATTCGTTAAGGACTTTGGTGGCCCAGATGCGGAATTTTTTTTATTTTCATCTCCCCATCCTCCCCAACAGCAAAGATTGTAATTCAGTTAGTTTTGTTATTTCCTGTTCGTGAAATCGCTTTAGCTATTGCTTTAATACCGTTTTCAAAAACGCAGATTTTATAATAATTATCTCATCTTTGTCATTCAATCTCCAGCGTTTTCTTGCAGATTTCGATTTCCTCAGGGTCGCCGGTGTATTTGCCGAGGTCGTCGCTGAGTTTCACGACTTTCTTCCAGTTGCGTTTTTCGGTAATCTTGGCGGCGGTGAGTTTCACCACGATATTCATGGCTTCCACGTTGTCGACATCGCAGGTGAGGTGCGTGCCGATGCCATACGAATCCTTCATGCGGTCGTTTACGATATTGTGCAGATAAATGGCGTCGTCCACATTCAGGCCGTTGCTGAAAACGATGGATTTGATGCTGGGGTCGATGCCCAATTCCTTGTATTTCGTGATGATGTCTTCGAGAGCCTCGACATTGTCGCCGCTGTCAACACGCAGACCGTCAAACAGTTTGGCATGTAGTTCGGTGAAGTTTTGGAAGAACACCTTGCGGGTGTAGGTGTCGTAGAGGAATATTCCGAGGCTGCCGGCATAAACTTCTTGCCAGAAATCCATGGCGAGGTAGTTGGCTTCGGTGTAGCCGTAAAGCGAACAGGTTTCCACAAACTGATGGCTCATGGTGCCGATAGGAGTGAGGTGGTATTTCTTCGCCAGAAGTACGTTGGAAGTGCCGACTAAACAAGTGTGTGTGAACTGTTTCTGAGCTTCGATGAAGGAGCGGATGACCAAATCCTGATGGTCGAAACTGAAACGGCGGCGCGTGCCGAAATCGGAGAATTTCACGCCGTTGCCAATGAGTCGAATAGCTTTGTCGTATGATTTTTTGTATTCTTTTTCGGCGTCGTAGGTCTCAAATTCGCCCTTCATTTCGTGCCAAAGCTCTGAAACCGTGGACAATATAGGCATCTCCCAAAACACGGTGCGCCAAAGCAGACCTGTAACCGTGATGTGCAAATGACCTTCTTCGTCCTGACTTACCTCCACTTCATTTGATTTCAAGGAAAAGCCTTTCAAAAAGGTGAAGAACCACAATGGGAAATAGTAGCATTTCTGCTTCATGAAATGCGCCTCTTCATCCGTGATACGAAGGTTTTCATACAGCTTGAATTGCTCCATCAGTTTTTCGGCAAAACCTTTCGGATAGACCGTGTTGTTGCGGTCGACGAAAGTGTATTGTCCGATGGCGCGTGGAAATTTCTGCAAATAGACGTAACAGACGCTAAATGTGTAAAGGTCTGTATCTAACAGGCTGTTGATGATTTGTCTCATAGTGTTTTAGTTATTAACATAGTTTTGCGTGTATGCTTCTGATTTTGTCAGAAATGTATTTAGCTGAATTTGTGGTGTTTTCCAATACCTGAACCAAGTCCTTGCGCTTGATGATTTCTACAAGGCTGTAGTTCTGTGTGAAAATCTTGTTGATGAATTTGCCGTAGATTTCGTCGCTGTCGTGCTCGATGACCTTGATTTCGTTGCACAGACGCGCAATGTCTTTGCCTTTTCCGCAAGTCATGAACTCAAGGTTGATTGTGATGTTTTTCAGGCTTTCAGCGGCAAACATGATGTTGTCGGCCATGGTGGTGAGGTCATTGTCAATGTCAACGAAACGGCGCGTGAGAACGATGTTGGCGCAGTCGTCAATGCGGTCGAGGAAGTTGTCCATCATTTCGGCAAGTTCGTGGACATCCTCCCGTTCAAAAGGTGTTAAGACGGTGCTATTCAGCTGAGTGTAAAACGTTTGCAGAACTTCGTCGCCAGCCGTTTCGTAGGTTTTCACTTCCTTTTTCAAGGCATCGAGACGGTTAAGGTCGGTTTCAACAAGCATGTTTCTCAGCAGTTTAGCGGCCTTTTCGATGTTCTCGGCCTGCTGGATATAAAGCGGATAGAATTTTTTCTCCTTTGGAACGAAAAACTGAAAGAAATCGTTGAGACTCATGGCTTATAATGGGAAACAAAGGTTCAACAAATAATTGATTAAGCCGCTGATAACCAACGGAACAGGAATGGTGAGAATCCATGAAAGCACGATGCGTTTTGCCGTCACCCATTTCACGGATTTCATGCCATCGGTGAGGCCGACGCCAATAACGCCGCCCGTGATGGTGTGTGTGGTACTGACAGGAATACCCAAGAAAGAGGTGACAATCAATGTTGTGGCACCTGCAAACTCGGCGGAAAAGCCTCTGATTGGGTTGATTTTCGACAAGCCGCCACCCATGGTCTTGATGACGTTTTTACCACCGATTAAAATGCCTAACGACATGATTATATAGCAAATAACGGCAAGAACATCGGGAATGTGGAAAGAAAGATTGCTGTCGTAAAAGTGGGCGATGAAATTTTTCATGCCGTCGGAAACGCCTGCGGTTGTGAAAACGCTTGCCATCAGGATGGCGATGATTCCCATGGTTTTAGGCGCGTCGTTTGAACCGTGACCGATGCAAAATGCCGCCGTCGAAACGTGCTGCAATCCTTTGAAGAGTTTCTCGACTTTCTTCCTCGGTTTGCTCTTGAAGATTTTCAGGAAAATGCATTCTAAGAAGAAACCTAAAAACAATCCGATAAGCGGTGATAAGATGATGAATGCCAATGTGATAATGATAGGTTTGGCGTGAAGCACTCCAGCTCCGTTGACAAACCATGCCGCTCCGATAATGCCGCCGATCAAGGCGTGGGAAGTGGAAATCGGCATACCTGATTTCGTGCAGGCGGCTACCCAAATGGCAGCGCCGGTGAGTGCCGAAAGAATCAGGTAAGGATTGATGACCTGCTGGTCGGCGAAATTGGCCATGGTGTTACCCACGGCAAACTGCTGATTCAGCACTAAACGAATGAAAATGAATGCGGTAAACTCCCAGAACGAAGCCCAGATGATGGCTTGAATAGGCGTCATCACTTTGGTTGCGATGATGGTGGAAATGGAGTTGGCCGCATCGTTCATGCCATTCAAAAAAGTGAAGATGAAGGCAAGAATGATGGAAAGGATGATGGCTATGGTAAGTAGGTTCATGACTGCTTGATAATAAGACATTTAATGGTACTTGCCACATCCTTGCCGCGGTCGGTGGTGTCCTCGACGGCCTGGGCGATTTCCTTGTATTTCAGCAGTTCGATTTCGTCTTTCTCGTTACTGAAAAGGTAGGAAACGTAATCGCCGTAGATGTCGTCAACGAGATGCTCAATGTTGACGACTTTTGTGCATAATTCACTGATTTTCGCCTGATTGCTATTCAGCTCTTCAAGTAATTTGAAAACCTCAATCAGAATGTTGGCATCTTCCACGATGCTGTCGACGATTTCCCTGATCTGTTTGTCAATCTTCTTTGGATTGTACATCAGGATGGTTTTTGCCGAGTGGTTGATGAAATCGAGGAAAGTGTCGAGCGACATGGCCAAGGCGTTCATGTCTTCGCGGTCGAAAGGCGTCACGAAAACCTCGTTGAGTTCGACATAAAAATCGCGCAACAATTCATCGCCGGTGGTTTCCTGCTTCTTGACCATACGGGTGAGGAGCTTGCGTTCCTCAGCATCTTCCGACTTGATAAGTTCCTGCAAATACTTGGCTGCAACTTGCGCAGTTTCAGCCTGTTTGATGTAAGTTGGGAAAAAGTGCTTTTCGCGGTTCCCCTTGGTAAAAAGATTATTTAAAGCCATTTATATAAAGGTAAAATAAATCGCTGCAAAGGTAGTGAAATAATCTATAGTTCAAACAATTTGCTTAGGGAATGTGAAGGCCGTTTTTCACTTCTTCGATGATTTCCAGACCGCGCTGACGCTTGATGCGGATGCTTTCGCCAACGGCAAGCATGTCTTCAATTGTAGGATTTCCGTTGTAGTTGACCGAAGTGGCGTGTTGCCCGTGGTAGCCATCAGGACTAAAAGTCAAATCGTAGGCCGGAGCAAGCGTCCATTTCCCTTCGCGGCAAATGAAACTGAAGTTCTTAGCATGGTCGTCTTTGTTGTCAGCCAACACGTTAAAGGCCATGAGTCTGAACATTTTCTCGACTTGTTTCGGGTCTTGGGTAAGATAACCCGTCAGGTGCAGCAATACTTTGTAATCCAGTTTTGGCGTAAAAATGGATTCGTTGAGCAAAGCTCCCGCCGTGGCAACATGAAGCCTTTCTCCATTTTCCAAATCGAAACGTTTTGAAGCAAAATATTTCCCTTCAATCAGCTTGAAATCAGGAACTTCAACACCGCAACGTCGGGCTTTCCGATTGAATTCAAATTCCATTTTCCCCATATCTTTCGGGTCGTAAGTATGCCTGAATTTGACAATCCAGCTGCCTTCTTCGTCGTGATAGAGGCATTTGGGTCTGCAACCGCCCGAATTGCCGCTGTTGAAATAAAGCAGGTCGGCAGAACCGTCATCTTTCTCCGATAATACTTCCAAAGCCATTTGCTGCAAATCGTCGAAATCGGGAAGCGGAAAACTGTTGCTTATCGAATTGACAGGCTCGTAGCATAAGGCACCCATTCCCATTGAGCCAATGATGCTGAGACGTTCTAAAGGATTGAGTTTTAGCTCGTCAATACCTTTCTTTTTAAGTGTTCGGTTAAGTAGATAACGACCGTATCCATCGGGAAGGCTGTCTTCAAAAATGCCGAAATTTCCCCAAAATGGTTCTGGTTTTGCAAGGAATTGTCCGCTTTTCAACGGCAAATCCAATGGCGAAATGGAAAAACCTTCCGACAGCCATTGCCGGTCATATTGGAAGGCACACAGAGAATTGTCGGGCAAAAGTGAAAGCTCGCCAACGGTTTTTCCGTGATATTTTACTGTCAGTTTATTTATCGAATTCATTTCTGCCGCGTTTTCTGTTCTTGTTTCTGTTGATGACGTCGAGTTCTTCCATGGTGTCGAATTTCGGTTTTGCCATGAGTTGCCTGATTTCGTCGGCATAGCCTAAGGCTTTGGCAAGGGCCAAAAACGAGACTAAGGAAATGGTGCCTTGCTGCTCGAGTTTTGCAATGGTTGGCGTGGGGACGCCGCTCATCATCGAAAGGGCGTCGCGCGAAAGACCTTTTTCCAGACGGCGTTGCTGGGTGCGCTGTGCCAATCCTTTTGCAAGGTCGGCGGCTGAATCCATGTCGAAATCGTATAATAAAGGCATATTATTGTATTTGTTATTGGCAAAAATCAATGATTAAAGATACAATTGTATTTGATTGCAAAAATACAATAAATATTAATGTGAGGGAGTTTTTTTTTGTTTTGGAAAAAAACAAAAAATACAACAAAACTTATTCTACCATCAACCCAAACCAGTCAGATATGGAGGAATAAATTGTTACTTACTTATTGATTGTTTGTATTGTTCCGCAAACAAGAGCGTTCTCACTAATCTATTGTAATACTCTTCGTGCGAATATCTAATTGCCGGATGGTCACAACCAAGAATTATTGGACCATCTTTTACAACTGCACATTTCGGTGATGCGAACACTGTCACTTCTTTTCCATAGATTTCATTCAAAATCTCGGCCTTGTTTCTTGTAATGATGTCAAATACTATGTCTCCACCACATAATATGTAATCTATGTTATCATAGAGTTTTATTTGCTTTAAAAAGTATTCCTTGTTGTATTTCTCGAAATACTCTGAAAGCTTTTCATCGCTGATATGGGAAGAACCTTCTTGCTTCTTAAGATTTACAAGGACTATTTTCTGACACTGATGGTGTTGAGCTATTGGCGAACTAACAGCATGTTGCACATCCTTATATTCCTTAATTAAACCTTGTTTTTTGTAATGATGGAGTACATATATGCATTTCGCTAATAGACGCCAGGTTTTCCAGTGATTCTTTTCTTTGTGAAAGTCTTCCTTTTCTAACCATTCTTTTGTTTCCCAATACACATACCCATTGGGATCTTTTAGTACGACCACTATCCTGGCAGGCAAATCGCTATTCCAAATTTCTGGATTTACAACTCCATCTCTCACAAATCGTTCTTTCAGCTCTGGCAAACTAGTATTTTGTAACACTTAAAAGTTCAATATAGGGTAGAGATGTTTCAGTTTGATTCGGGCATCGACAGTCTTAAACTGCCAATTGACGCTCTTTTGAGCGGCGTTCCTCTCGGTATTCCAAGAAGCAATCTCTTCATT
>NZ_JBADWU010000029.1:0-7747 GCF_056203535.1 Candidatus Limimorpha sp.
AATGAAGAGATTGCTTCTTGGAATACCGAGAGGAACGCCGCTCAAAAGAGCGTCAATTGGCAGTTTAAGACTGTCGATGCCCGAATCAAACTGAAACATCTCTACCCTATATTGAACTTTTAAGTGTTACAAAATACTAGCACATTGGTGGTCACCAGAGGATTCTGATGATGAAGAGCGTTGCTATTTGCAATTATCTGGTTGCTTCTGAGAGTTCATCATCGATGGTGAGCTATTTGATTACCAATCTGCATTATCTGATTTATTTATAAGTATGGTGTCCACGGATACGTGATTGCATCTTGAAAGCACTTCAAAAAACTCCGCCTTGCGAAAGTGAGGCGGATTTTTTTTTGTGTGGCGAGATTTGAAAATAAGTGTTATTTTTGCAGCGGTTAGAACATACAGACGATGGAAAACATAGAGAACAATGTGCTTTCGCCTTACCAGATGCAAATCCTTGAATTGCTCTCGAAGGTGGATTCACAGGAAGAGATGAACGACATCCGCCTATTGCTGGCGCATTATTTCGCCGAAAAAGCCCAAAAGGAAATAGACAAGATGTGGGACGATGGCATCATAAACGACGAAGTCATTGAAGGCTGGAAGCATGAACACATGAGAACACCGTATCGCAGATGATAAATGTTTCCCTATCGAAGCCCTGCATGAAGGAGATTTGGAATTATATTGTAATTGAACAAATAAATCATTATAAATCAAAAATATAAAATATAGAAACAAAGTAAAATATTAATCATACTGAGCTTTACGCTCTTATTCTCTCGTAGTAAAATCTGGTAAATTTTGGAACGAGAATAAGTGTGAGAGAGTTCACGTTTTGCGTGGATTTTCCGTGCTTATTAGTTCCAATGGTTTACCAGAGCCTTCTACGATGATAAGCAAAAGAATTCACGCTTTTTTTTCACCAATAAGATGTGTAGGCTCAGAAAAACAAAAGATTATGAGTCAGGAAATACACATCGGACAATTGATAAAGGCAGAGCTAAGGCGGCAGGGACGCACAAACAAATGGCTCGCCGAACAGATTGCCTGCAATCCCAGAACGATAAGCAAGATTTTTCAGAAACGTGTCATCGACACTCAACAATTGCTGCTGATTTCCAAGGCTTTGGATTTCGACTTTTTCCAGCATTATTCCGATTTGCTGCAATAGCCCGGTTTGGCGGCTTTTTATGCCCAGTTTGGGCAATGGGAAATGTGAAACGACTGAGCATTGTTGTATATTTTTGCCACCAGTTTACCAATAAAATTCAAACACAATGAAAAAGAAAAGATTAGACATCATTCTTGCCTTGACATTACTATTGTTAGGCTTTACCAAAGGTGCGTGGTCACAGATTTACAGCAGCGAAAATTGCTTTTATTCAAAAGCAGGCCGTTCAAGCGTCGACTATGTTGTGAAATTCGAATCTTCTAAGGTTTGGCTAAAGTCTGTAAGCCATTCAACTGTAAGAGAAAACCTTTCAAAATCTGAAAATTTCTACGAAAACGAAGTGTGGAGAGATGGATATGATGCTTTTATGTATGAATATGATTATCAAAAATCGACATCCTCAAAGGTGGTTTACAAGAGAGAATCAAAAAAAGCCCGTTTTTCTATGTACTGCATTAATTGTAAGAGATGGCCTGATGGTAGTGTCAGTGGTTGTGGTGCTCATGGTACTGAAGTTGTGGGATACTGGTATGTGGCTTTTTCAAAAGACAAGTCATCATTCATTAGTTGGTATGAAAAGAAGGACGACTATAATGGGGAAATCCAATCTAGAGAAGATTATACGAGAGTCCCCAAAGAAGATCTTCTTCCAAAAGCGGCAAACTATGACTTTCTCAATGATTAAGCGCGGTTTCTTCATGGCGTTGGCCTTGCTTTGCATGGATTTTGCTTTGGCTCAAAATGTGCAATACTACAAACTTACCCGAAAAATCGAGAAAGGAAAGTCGTCAGAAAATGTAACAGGCGGCCAATTCATCACATTCCTAAGCGACAAATGTTTTGAGTCGACAAAAAGTGGTGTTGGAGTTAATCACGGGACCTTAAAACGCAACAAAAGCTACAGCAACGCACAGCAAACCGTTTATCAAGGTTCAAGCTATTGGGGTTCAAACACTACTTTTATCTTCAATGCGGACAAGAGTGTCCTGAATGTTGTGCTTGAAAATGATGATAAATACATATACAAACGTGCCACGCCGCCATCCGGTCAAACGACCTGCTCTTTGATTCGGAAGAATGGTTCTTCAGGAAACACAGCTCAACCCTATTATGGAGGAGGCAATAATTACGGAAACGGCGGAAATTATGGTGGTGGTAATTACGGAAACAGCGGAACCCAAGGAAGCAATGAATCTCCATCGCAGCAACATGGATATGTAACGGAGACTTACCAGGATAATTGTCCTGTCTGTTATGGAACAGGGAAATGCCAAAACTGTTATGGAAGAGGAACATATAATGATTATACCAATACTACAAGGGATTGTCCGAGTTGCGTCAATGGCAATTGTTCTAAATGCGGTGGCTCAGGCAAGGTCACAAAGACAAGAACAGTCTGGAAATAACCGGCTTTTATATTGAAAACTGAAATCTATGGAGAACGGCGCAAGTGCCGTTCTCTTTTTTTTAGGCGCGGTGTCATGCTTTTTTCATAAAACCGTCATGCCCGACCATATTCACGCCATTGTGTATCTTGGCTGTAGAGACGCGATTCATCGCGTCTCAAATACAATCAATAATACGGAAAACGTTACGAATCCAGCACGTAGAGACGCGATTCATCGCGTCTCTAACCCAAACAAAAACACAGAAAATGAGATTCGTGACATTTTCAAAACAACAATTGATAATCAAGGAAATGCAACAAGTGTTGTTGAGGTTGTTCAAGGAGACGTGATGAATCGCAAACAAATAAAAACATTTGATATTGAGGGAGACGCGATGAATCGCGTCTCTACAAGGGGCGGGGTTACAGGCTGGGCGAATCCCATGTTGCACGAAAATTTAGGCGCGGTTATACGCGGTCTAAAGGCAAGGATTTCCAAATTCGCCCACGAAAATGACATTCCCTTTGCGTGGCAGACCCGTTTTCACGACCGCATCATCCGCAATCAGGAGGAATTGAACGCCACGGCGAAATATATCGAGGACAACCTGATAAAATGGCCTGACGAGGAAGATGAAGGCAAATAAATGCTATTGTTATTCCATCTAATAAATGACAAGGTTGCAACTTGCTATCAAACAGCGTTTTACCAATATGTCACAAAACGTGTTTTTTGGACGGATTTTTTGGAACATAAAGATGCACGGCCGTGCGTCTCTACATGCCAACAAATTCATTCTTTAAAAAAGCTGTTCTGATTTCGTAAAATAAAACATGGGGGTACAAATTGTACCCCTCACCATATTTTGTTACCTGAAATATACCCTCGTAATTCCTGCACCGCCCGTTTCAAGCGAGGCGTCGCAGAAGTTCTCAATCTCATGCTGATGGCTGAGGTATTCGCGAATTAGTTTGCGCAGAATGCCGTTGCCTTTGCCGTGCAGGATGCTCACTTCCTTGATGCTGAGAAGTTTGGCTTCGTCGATATATTTTTCAACGATGTCCAAGGCTTCTTCGGCGCGTTTGCCGCGCACATCAAGGGTGAGTTCGAAATGCTCGGCTTTCTCGCTGAGGTCATCGGCAATGCCAGCCTGCCATTTGCGCATGGTCTTGCGGCCTTCGGCACGGCTCACCTTGCGCAGTTTGTCGGGGCTGGTGCGCAACTTGATGGAATCGAATAGGATGGTGGCATCGGTGTCGCTGATGGCTATGATTTCGCCCATCACTTGCATGTCGTCGATGCAAACCGTATCGCCCACTTTCAGTTGACCGTCGTCGATGGGTTTTGGTCTCTTTGGTTCAGCGGCGGCTTCGCCTTTCTTCACAATGGCTTCCTTGGTTTCCTGCAATTCCTTGCGCAGTTCCTTGGTCTTTTCCTTTTCGGCTTGCGCTTCCTTGATTTCCTTGATGGTGCGTTCAATCTTACTGTTGGCACTCTCTATCAGTTCCTTAGCCTCTTTTGCGGCATCGCGGATGTATTGCTTTTTCTTGCTTTCCAATTCAGCAAGCAGGTTTTTGTATTTGGTCACGACTTCGGTCAAAAGCTGGTCGGCGATTTTCAGGTCTTGTTCCTTTTTGCGGATGGCTTTCTTGTCGACTTCCAACTGCTGCAGTTGCTGTTCAAACTTGAGATGCTGGTCGCCGGTGATGGTGGCGGCGTTTTCCAGAATGTATTTTGGGAAGCCGATTTTCTTTGCAATCTCAAAGGCGAACGAACTGCCGGGTTTGCCCGTCATCATGATGTACATCGGCTGCATGAATTTCGTGTCGAACAGCATGGCACCGTTGATGATGCCTTCGTGGTTGTCGGCCAAAAGTTTCAGGTTGGCATAGTGCGTGGTGACGATGCCGAAAACTTCTTTCTTGTTCAGTTCCAATAAGATAGCCTCTGCAATGGCACCGCCTAATTGCGGCTCCGTTCCCGTTCCGAATTCATCGATGAGGAAAAGCGAATTGGCAGTAGCGTTTTCCAGCAAGGTCTTCATGTTGTGAAGGTGGGAGCTGTATGTACTCAAGTCATTTTCAAGCGATTGCTCATCGCCGATGTCGATGAAAAGACTTTCAAAAAGACCACATTCCGAGTCGATGCGCATAGGCACCATGAGACCGCATTGCAGCATGTATTGGATAAGTCCTGTCGTTTTCAGGCAGACCGATTTGCCGCCTGCGTTTGGACCGGAAATGACTAAAATCCTGTCTTTTCCGTCCAATTTTAAGTCAAGCGGAACGATGTCTTTGCCTTGGGCTTTCAGTTTTTGTTCCAGAATCGGGTGGCGTGCCTGAATCCAGTTGAAGTAAGCCCCATCGTGGAGGGCTGGTTTCACGCCGCCGATTTCCTGTGCCAGTAAAGCCTTGGCGCGGATGAAATCCAGTTCACCCAACATGCTCCATGCTTTACGCAATTCGGATAAATAGGGACGTAATAAAGCCGTGAAAACCAACAGGATTTTGTGGATTTCGCGTTTTTCGGCATATTCCAACTCCTTGATTTCGTTGGATGTATCGAAAATTTCAGCAGGCTCAATGTAGACGGTCTGACCTGTGGCGGATTCATCGTGGATGAAGCCGCGCAAAGCCCTTTTGTCGGCGGCTTTGACGGGAATGACCAGGCGTCCATCACGAATGGTGATTTCCGATTTCTGGTCGACCCAGCCGGCCGTTTTCGCATCGCTCATGATTTGGCGTATGCGGCGGTCGATACCGCCTTGCTTGCGTCGCACGCTTTGACGTATTTCCTGCAATTCAGGTGATGCGTTGTCGGGGATTTCGCCTTTGTCGTCGACCAAGCGGTTGGCTTCGGTGAAGACTTTTTTCTCAATGAAAATATTGTCAGTCAAGGCTTTGAGTCGCGGATACTGCATGGCATTTTCGGAGTTGCCGAAACGCATGATGGCTTCTAATACATTGAGTGAAGGCTTCAGGGCGAAAAGGTCTTCGATGCTGAGGCAAGTGCCTTCAATCTGAATGCGGTGGAAGGCTTCGCGCAAATCGTGGAAGTCGCGCATAGGGAAAGGCACGCCTTGCTGGAGCAGTGAGATGAATTCCTCAGTCTGCTCTAAACTCTTGGTTATGAGGTTGATATTTGTGGTGAACGACACGCTTTCGGCTCGTTCCAACCCCATCTGGCTGATGCAGTGGGCGGCAAGCATCTGGCGAATGCCGTTGAAACCTATCTTTTGTTCGAAGTTGTTTGGATATATCACGGTAGTAAAATATGCTGCAAAATTACTAAATTGCGCTTTGTGTGTTCAAAATGGCCAAAATGTTTGCTCGATGTTGAGCAATTTATTTCTCAAACTTCCTCAAAATCTTCAGTTTGGCGTTTTCGGCTTTGCCGCCGTAGGGATGTTCGCGCAGCGGTAGGTTGAGATGTGTTTTGCCGGTCAGGACGGTTTGCGGGTGCGTAAATTCGCGGAAGCCCCATTCGCCGTGGTAGGCGCCCATGCCGGAGTGCCCCGTGCCGTTGAAGGGAACGCCTTTCACCATCAGGTGGACGCAGACCTCGTTGATGCAGCCGCCGCCAAACTGCTGGGTGCGCATTATGCGGTTGGCCCATTTCATGTCGTTGGTGAAGGCATACATCGCCAAAGGATGTTCGCGCCCGGCAATGGTGTCCATCAAGTCGTTGATTTCGTTGTCTTTGTAGGTGACGATGGGCAGCAAAGGACAGAAAAGTTCGTGCTGTACGATGTCATCATTAATATCAATAGGGTAGAGGATGGTCGGGGCAAAACGCCTTGAATTTTTGTCGCCTGTGCCGCCGAAAATGATGCGGTCTTTGTATTGCTGGGCAAGGCTTTCGCATTTGGCGTAGGCCGCTTCGGTGATGAGTTTCGGGTATTCCTCATTCGTTTCGGGGTGCGCGCCGAGTTGTTGCACAAAAGCCGCTTTCAGTTCCTCAAGGAATGGTTCCGCAACCTCTTCCGCAACGGCTATCTGATTGATGTTGATGCAGATTTGTCCTGCATTGCAGACTTTAAAGAAAGCGATTTTGCGCGCGGCATCTTTCAAATCGGCATCTTTGCGCACGATGCACCAGTTGCCCGTTTCGCCGCCCAATTCCAAGGCTACGGGCGTGAGGTTTTTGGCGGCTTCGGCCAATATGTGTTTGCCGATTTCGGGAGAACCGGTGTAGAAAATCTTGTCGAAACGCTGGGCAAGGCACATGTCGGCTATTTCGTGACCGCCGTCAATCAAGGTGACTAATTCCTTGGGGAAGACTTCGGCAAAGAAACTTTTCAGAAACGCAGTGCTGGCCTTCGATTTGGAACTCGCCTTGATGACCGCCGTGTTGCCGCCTGCAATGCTTGCCGTGAGCACGCCTATGGTGAGCAGCATGGGAAAGTTGAACGGGCTGATGATGAGCGAAACGCCGTAAGGCATTTTGTAGACTCTCGTCACGAGACTTGGGAAACACATAAAGCCGCTGAAATGCCTCTCGGGGCGTGCCCAACGCCGCAAGCCGCGTATGGTCTCGTTGATTTCCACGATGATAGGCCCGATGTCGCAAAGGTAGGCTTCCACTTTGCTGCGGCCCAAATCTTCATGCAAAGCCTGCTCAAACTCGGCTTCGTGGGCGATGACGGCGGCTTTGAGTCGTTTCAGTTGCTTGATGCGCCACGCCACATCGAGGGTTGCGCCCGTGCGGAAAAACCGTCTCTGTGCGGCAACTGTGTCTTTTATGTCTGTTTCGGTATACATTATATTAATAAGGTGTTCGTGTGGGCAAAAGTAGTGTTTTTAGGTTACTTCATGTTGTTTTTGCGAACAAATCTTCAAAAATATGGCAATAATCCTTGCTGTTGTTCCGAATATAAAACATCTCAAAAAAGCCGTGCGCCCGACGTGTTTCTTCAATTTTTCAGTTGTTTTGCTCCATCGGCAGGACCGAAATTCGACTTTTCGAGCTTTTGGTCCCTCGCAAGGTCTATTTCCTCGACACGTCGAGCTTTTGGTCCTTCGCAAGGTCTTATTTCTCGACACGTCGAGCATTTTGTCCTAGTACTTTGTAACATCTAAATATTGCATAAAACAAAGAATAATCGTATCTTTGCCGCGTCACATACAACACGATACGATTATGCCTATCCAGAAGTACGAGGTAAGTCTGTCTGCAACGGAGC
>NZ_JBADWU010000030.1:0-3980 GCF_056203535.1 Candidatus Limimorpha sp.
AATGAAGAGATTGCTTCTTGGAATACCGAGAGGAACGCCGCTCAAAAGAGCGTCAATTGGCAGTTTAAGACTGTCGATGCCCGAATCAAACTGAAACATCTCTACCCTATATTGAACTTTTAAGTGTTACAAAATACTAGAATGCTGTCGGATAAAATATTGGAAATGCTTTATCCCGGCACCCCAAAACATCCATGTCAAAAATATAAATTAAAAGCCTAACTTATGAAACTGCAATTCAAGAATCAGAAGTTCCAGTCGGATGCAGCCAAGGCTGTGACGGATGTGTTTATCGGCCAGAGAAATACGGCTTTGCATGAATATACGCTTGATATGGGAAGCGACAATCAAGGTTCGTTCTTTGATGTTGTCGGTTTCCGCAATGCTCCGCTGAACATCGACAGCATCCAGCTCACGGAAAATGTACGCAAGATACAGATTCCGGCCATGTTGAAGCCAAGCGACCATGTGGCTCCTAAAGACCTCCGTCTGACGATTGAGATGGAAACGGGCACAGGCAAAACCTATACCTACATCAAGACCATGTATGAGTTGAACCGGCTCTATGGATGGAGCAAGTTCATCATTGTTGTCCCTTCCATTGCCATCCGTGAGGGTGTCTGCAAGTCGTTTGAGATTATGAGTGAACATTTTGCGGCGGAATACGGCAAACGCATCCAGTCGTTTGTGTATGATTCAAAACAGCTGACCAAGATCGACCAGTTCGCCTCCGACAGCAACATGCATGTCATGATTATCAACACACAGGCTTTCGCTGCCCGTGGCGAGGACGCCCGTCGCATCTACATGAAGCTGGATGCTTTCCGTTCTCGTAAACCTATTGACGTAATTGCATCCACAAATCCAATCCTTATCATCGACGAACCTCAGTCGGTTTTGGGTGCTGACAGAAATAATGCGACACGTAATCGTCTGAAAGAGTTCCATCCCTTGTTTACCTTGCTCTATAGTGCAACCCATAGGGCGGATGACATTGTGAACATGGTGTATCGTCTCGATGCCATGGATGCCTACAATCAGAAACTGGTCAAGAAAATTTCCGTTAAGGGAATCGAACAGAAAGGCACGACCGCAACCAATGGTTACCTCTACCTCGAAAGCATCGAACTCTCAGAAGGCAACCCCCGTGCCCGAATCGGTTTCGACAAGAGAGCCGCCAATGCCATTAAGCAGGTAACGGAACTGGTGCCGGATGGCTTTGACATTTATCAGAAGTCAGGCAGTCTTGAGGAGTATTCAAACGGCTATCGCATTGAATCTATTGATGGTTATGAGCGTTGCATCCGACTGCTGAATGGCATGGTACTCTATGAGGGGGACGTAATCGGAGCCGTGAATGAGCTTGTCATTCGTCGTGCGCAAATACGCGAGACCATCAAGTCGCATATCGAAAAGGAACGCAAGCTGTTCAAGATGGGCATCAAGTGCCTGTCGCTGTTCTTCATCGACCATGTTGATAACTATCGTTTGTACGAAGCTGGCGGGAAAACGAAAAATGGCGTATTTGCCGATATTTTTGAAGAGGAATATGATAGAGTCGTTGAAGAGGTCATGCAGTTAGACTTGTTCAAAGATGAAACCGACTATGTGTCATATCTCAAGAAATTCACTTCCCATGAGGTACACAACGGCTATTTCTCGCGCGACAAGAAAGGAAACTACATCAACAGTCAGCTGGAGCGCGGAACGGACAATTCAAATGACGTGTCGGCTTACGACCTTATCATGAAAGATAAGGAACGCCTGCTTTCCTTCGATGAGCCTACCCGCTTCATATTCTCACATTCAGCCTTGAAAGAAGGCTGGGATAACCCTAATGTCTTCCAGATTTGCACTCTGAAGGACTCCGACAACCAGACCAAGAAACGTCAGGAGGTAGGGCGTGGCATGCGCCTTTGCGTGAACAGTTTTGGCGAACGTCAGGATGAGAATGTGCTTCATGGTTGTGTGTTCGATGTGAACGAACTCACCATCATTGCCAGCGAGTCATACAATTCGTTTGCTGCAAAGCTGCAAACTGAAATTGCAGAAGCTGTCGGCGACCGTCCTGTCAAAGTTCAATATACTTTGTTTGAAGGTATGATGGTAACCAATTCAAATGGAGAACAGAAGAAACTGAATGATGTGGATGCCAATGACATCATCTTTACATTAAGAATTAATGGCTACGTCGATAAGCATGGCCAATTGCAGAGCAAATACTACGACGACAAGCAACAGGGCGTGCTTGACTTTGGCGAGGAATACAATAACTTCAAGGATGATATTGTTAAGAAACTGGATTCCATTTTCAATCCTAATGCCGTCAAGCCCGATAATGCCCGACAGGTTCGTGAGGCGAAATTCGATTCACAGAAATTCGCGCGTAAGGAATTTCAGGAACTTTGGAAGAAAATCAACCATCAGACCTATTATACGGTTGACTTTAAGACTGATGAACTGATAGAAAAGGCCGTGCAGCAATTAGACGCACACCTTCATGTTTCGAAAGTAGAGATACGCATTGTTGGCGGCACATTGGGTGACGAAATCAAGAGCAAGGAACAACTCTTGTCGGGAACTGCAATGATAGCAATGGAAGATGGCACGTATTATGGGAAAGTAGAAGAAACCATTGGCGCTTCCGTCAAATATGATTTAATCGGAAAACTCGTCGAAGAAACACAACTCACACGTCATGCCATTGTCACCATTCTCCAAAAGATAAGTCCTAAGACTTTCGGCCAATTCAAGGTTAACCCGGAGGAATTCATAGTTAAGGTCGGAAACATCATCAATGAATGTAAGGCTATAGCTGTCATTGAACATGTGAAGTACCATAAGCTTGATAAGCAATACGAGTCTGTTATTTTCAGCAACACAACACTGAAAGGCAAACTCGGTGTGAATGCGCTCGAATCACAGAAGTCGCTTTACGACCTCGTCGTGGTGGATTCGGCTGGCATAGAGATGAACTTTGCCAAGGAACTTGAAAAGGAATCCGACGTGGTGGTCTATACCAAACTCCCTGGAGGTTTCTACATCAACACTCCTGCCGGCCATTACAATCCCGACTGGGCTATTGTGTTCAAGGAAGGCGCCGACATCAAGCACATCTACTTTGTAGCAGAAACCAAAGGTTCGCTATCAGAATCACAGCTTCGCGAATCAGAGCGGTCGAAGATAGAATGTGCCCGTCGTCATTTCCAGACCATTGCCGACTCTTCTTTATCGTACGATGTGGTTACCAGCTATTCCGATTTGCGTGACATCATCACAAAATAATGGATTTCTATTTCTTTCAAGACTTGCTGATGACTCTTTCCCATTATCAAAGTGCAAATGAAGAAAACAGCAATGCCAATCATTCTATGCCTAACAGTGAGACGAAGGCTACCTGTGAGAGGCTATCTGTTTGAAATGGCCGGATCCTGTAAATTGAGGAAAACCATACCAATTACTGCACTTTAGACCATGCCAAACATGCAAATTAGTGCAGTTTGTTGTTGCATATTCTGAATATAATAAGTGTTTCTGTTCTTATATAGGGTAGTGGTGCCCGATGCTTTTTTCAAGGCATGGTTGGGCCAGTCAACGGAACGTATTCGGCCATCGGCTTTGTGCTGTATAATTCGCCTGAAGATCAGGATATTTCGGCTTCGGCCTGCACCATTGATGAATTGGAACTGCTGACGGGTCTCGATTTCTATCACAATCTGGACGACAAGACCGAGAAACGTGTTGAAGCCAGCATTGATTGGAAATATTGGGAAGGCGTGGGCGTTAACCCTAGATTTGATAATAAGCAAATTTTGGGGCAATTATTTGCCCAATATCTTGATACTGTCCCAAAAAGTGTGTCTGAGCGCAGAGGCTAAAAAAAGGGATTGGCCAATCAGTCCAATCCCTTAAAAGTCTGTATCTTTAGGGTGCCCAAACTCTAAATAACAGACTTAAAATGAAGTTTACAAAGGAACAAA
>NZ_JBADWU010000031.1:0-22344 GCF_056203535.1 Candidatus Limimorpha sp.
CCAGATGAAGGACCGCGTCATCAAGCGCAGCGTGAGAGGTAAGAAGCTCAGCAAGAAGCAGGAAACGGTCAACCGGAAGAATTCCAAGACGAGGGTGCGTGTGGAGCATGTGTTCGGGTACTGCGAGCTGAACCTGCACGGGATGTTCAGCCGCGTCATCGGCTTCGCGCGGAATGCCGCCAGAAACACCTTGACAAACCTGGTTTACAACGTGTGCCGATATGAGCAAATAGTACGATTAGGAATGAATTAGTTTGTATAATATATTGATATGTAATGATTTACCACTCAACCCTCACACACCATAAAATAATGATGAAAAGTTAGAAAATAGAAGAAAAATTCAGATATTTGCCGCGTTGTTCACTTTGAATTTTGGCTAACGGACTTCACGAAGTTCAGAGGGATAGCGCGAAAATGTTAAAAATAGAAGTCCCCTAAATAATTTAGCGAATGACCTTGCCAATTCACGAAAAAGCCGTATTTTTGCAGCACAATTCACGTGGAAAGATTTGATTTGATTGCAACCACAAGAAAAAATGCTAAAACAATGTTTTTTCTCACATTTCAATCTCACAAACCTTCCGCAAATTTTTAATCAACAGTTAAACAATTTGTTATGGGTTATTATTTCACATCAGAATCAGTTTCTGAAGGTCATCCGGACAAAATCTGCGACCAGATTTCGGATGCCGTTCTGGACGAAATCCTGCGTTACGATGCAAGCTCAAAAGTGGCTTGCGAAACCTTAGTCACGACTGGTCTTGTCGTTGTTGCCGGCGAAATCAAGACAAACGCATACGTTGAAATTCAAGACATTGCGCGTCGTGTCATCAAGAAAATCGGCTACAACAAGTCGGAATACCAGTTTGATTCACAGTCGTGCGGCGTGCTTTCGGCACTTCACGGACAATCGAACGACATCAACCAAGGCGTTGAGCGCAAAAATCCTGAAGAGCAGGGAGCCGGCGACCAAGGCATGATGTTCGGCTTCGCATGCAAGGAAACCGAAAACTACATGCCGCTCACCATCGACCTCTCCCACCGTCTGCTGCGCGAACTTGCCGCAATTCGTCGCGAAGGCCGTCAGATGAAATATCTGCGTCCCGATGCAAAATCACAAGTCACCGTGGAATATGGCGAAGGTTGGAAACCGCTGCGCATCGACACCATCGTCATTTCAACGCAACACGACGAGTTTGCCCATGATGAAATCATGTTGAAAAAAATCGAAGACGATGTCCGCAACATCTTGATTCCAAGAGTGAAACGTCAGTTGCCGTCTCGTTTGCGCAAACTTTTCGGTGATGACATGAAGCTCTTCGTCAACCCGACCGGAAAATTCGTCATTGGTGGTCCTCACGGTGATTCAGGTCTCACTGGCCGCAAAATCATTGTCGACACCTACGGTGGACGCGGCGCTCACGGCGGCGGTGCTTTCTCAGGAAAAGACTCCTCAAAAGTCGACCGTTCAGCAGCTTACGCAGCCCGTCACATTGCCAAGAACCTTGTGGCAGCCGGCATTTGCGACCAGGCTTTGGTTCAGATTGCCTACGCTATCGGCGTTGCCAAACCAGTTGGTTTCTATATCAACACGGAAAATACGGCACACGTTAAGGGCAGCAATGGCAAAGTCCTCAGCGACACCGAAATAGCGGAACGCATCAAGCAAATCGTCGATTTGCGTCCATACGCTATCGTCAAGCGTTTCGGCCTCACCAACCCGATTTTTGAAGAGACCGCTTCCTACGGACATTTTGGCCGTCAGCCCGAAACACGCGAAGTGGAAGTCTTTTATGAAGACAAGGATACCTTCAAGAGAGATGGCAAGATTTTCAAGAATGTTGAATTTTTTGCCTGGGAGAAACTCGATTTGATTGAGGCTTTCAAGAAAGAATTTGTCGGGTAAGGTTTGTGTATATGCTGAAGTGCTGAAGGCCAGGTTCTCATTAAGCAGGAAAGCACAATTAATTTACATATTGAACACGAAATATCGAGGTTAAGGGAATGCAGGAATACGAGGTATACTGATGCCTTGTATTCCTGAAGTTTTGTTCCCATTCAAAATGGCAGCTTGATTAATTGTCCAAATCATTCTGTATGGTTCACTCCCATCATTTCCCAGTGACTTTCAAAGAATATCCCATTATCGTCATTCCATCATCCAAGCCATAATGATAGCCGCCGCTACCGATGCATTCAGCGATTCGGTCATGCTGCCTTCGGCGCGTGGAATGGTGACAGGGTGGGTGATGAGTGGCAGGATGTTCGGCCTGATGCCGTGCGATTCGCTGCCGATGACAACGATGCCTTCGGTTTTGCCTTGTCTTTTGAAAAGGTTTTCGCCGTTCAGTAAGGCACCGTAAATGGCTTTGCCTTGGTTCTTGCTTTGGGTGAGGTAAGTCTCCAAATCGGTTTCAACGATGTTCATCCTGAAAATGGAACCCATGGTGGCCTGAATTACTTTGGGATTCCAAATCTCCACACAATCTTCACTACACACAATGTTGCGGATGCCGAACCAGTCGGCGGTGCGGATAATGGTGCCCATGTTGCCCGGATTGCTGATGCCATCCAAGGCTAACACCAAAGTTGCTTTTGAGTCAATTGCCTTTGCCTTGGGCTGGCGCACAATGGCGAGGATGCCTGGAGCGGTGTCTTGTCCGCTCATCTGTTCCATCTGGACCTCGGTGGCGATTTCCACTTTGTCGGAATGAATCTCGTTCTCGGCACAATACTTTTCCGTGGCGAAGAGATGAGTGATTTCAAAGTCGCTCTCAATCAGTTCGTTGACCATCTTCCGGCCTTCCACTACGAAAAGTTCCTGTTCCTTGCGGTATTTCTGTTGCCTGAGTGCTGCGACTGACTTTATGGTGTTCTTGGTGATCATTTCTTTGATGTTTTATCACAAAACTTTCAAAACTTTGTACAAAACCTACTTTGTGTATGAAACGGCATGCAACCGCTTGACGTTGGAAGCATGCCGGTTGGCTTGCTTCCCTGAATAAAAGAAAAAGTTTTGTCTTTGTTTTGTGTGTTTTGTGAGACGGAAAAAACGAAAAAGAAAGGCTGCCTCAGCGAGACAGCCTTCTCTGTTGTTATGATGTTATGCTTATTCAGCGTAAACTTCAAATTCAACTTCAGCCTGAACGTCCTTGTGGAGTTTCACTTTGGCTTTGTAGCTGCCGATTTCCTTCACGGTGTCGTCGCTGAGGACGATCTGCTTGCGGTCGATGTCGAGGTTGCAAGCTTCCTTGATGGCGTTGGCAATCTGCACGTTGTTGACTGAGCCGTAGATCTTGCCGGTTTCAGAAGCCTTGGCAGGAACGCGGAGCTTCAGGCCATTGATGATGTTAGCCTTTTCCTGAGCTTCGTTTCTGACCTTTTCTTCCTTATGAGCCTGCTGGCGCATTTCTTCGGCCAAGATTTTGCGGTTTCTTTCGGTGGCCAGAATAGCCATACCTTGAGGGATTAAAAAGTTACGAGCGTAACCAGGCTTAACGGTCACGATGTCGTTCTTGTATCCTAAGTTGTTGACGTCTTGTTTCAGAATGATATCCATTACTTTTCCTCCTTATTATTTCAAACAGTCAGCTACGAATGGCATCAGGGCAAGGTGACGGGCACGCTTGATGG
Source organism: Candidatus Limimorpha sp. (assembly GCF_056203535.1). NCBI lineage: Bacteria > Pseudomonadati > Bacteroidota > Bacteroidia > Bacteroidales > Candidatus Limimorpha > Candidatus Limimorpha sp. Next base: position 3,637 of record NZ_JBADWU010000031.1, read on the forward strand.
CCTGAGCGACTTTTCTTTGATATTTTGTTGATGTACCGGTGATACGGCGTGGCAAAATCTTACCTTGTTCGTTCACAAACTTCAGCAAGAAATCAGCGTCTTTGTAATCGATGTACTTGATGCGGTTCTTCTTGAAGCGGCAGTATTTTTTCTTCTTGGTATCGACTGCAATAGGAGTCAAATATTTGATATCGTTGTTGTTATTAACTTGTGCCATTTCTTTATCTGTTTAATTGTTCAACATTAGGCCTGAGCTTCAGCAGCTTTGTCGGCGGCTTTCTGGCGTCTCTTTTCGTTGTAAGCGATAGCGTGCTTGTCGAGTTTCACGGTGAGGAAACGGAGAATGCGTTCGTCGCGCTTCAGTTCTGTTTCGAAATCGGCAATGACATTACCTTCGGCTTTGAATTCAAACAATTGGTAAAAGCCTGTTGATTTTTTCTGGATTGGGTAAGCGAGTTTGCGCATGCCCCAGTTCTCTTGATGAACGAATTCAGCGCCTGCTGCGGTCAGCTGATCTTCGAACTTCTTCACCGCTTCCTTCATCTGGTCATCAGATAAAACGGGAGTTACAATGAAAACGGTTTCGTACTGATTCATAATTACTTGATAGTTAATAATTTAATTTATTGTTGTTCGTGCTTTATTAGCGAGTGCAAAAATACGACTTTTTTCTTAATTCACAATAGTTTATGAAAAAAATGTCAATTAATGTTGTACGACGACTTTTTGGATGGCAATTGTGTCGCCGCCGACCAGTTTCACAAAATAGATTCCTGAAGGAATTTCTTGCGTAGATAATTGGCAGGTGCCCCTCTCAACAGGTGTCGTGATGCACTTTCTTCCCTGAATGTCGTACAAGTAAACCTCCGCATTTTGCAACGACTCATCAATTGTGAGGTTGATGACATCCGCTGTTGGATTAGGAGCAATACTCAGCACAGGTTCGCTATCTTCGCTGATGCCATCCGGGGCTGTCGGCAGTTCGGAGTACCACACGCCACCAGCCATAGGCGAAGCGTAAATGCGATTGCCATTGATACAAATGTCGAGAATTGGCCCTTCAACAGGTATGTTTTCCATCTGCTGCCACTCACCGCAATGGTCGTATTTGAGAAAGATGGAACCATCTTCGCAACCCACAGCAATGATGGTATCGGAAACAGTGATACGGCGTATGGTGGCATCGGATGGCAAGGCCTGAATATTGCTCCAGTTTGTCCCCATATCGTTGGTGACATGAAGTCCATGTCCACGCGTGCCAAGGTAGATGGCGTCATTATGGCAGCGCAAGGCAGTATAGTTGACATTTTGGAAAGGGCTGTTGAAGACTTGCCAATTGGAACCCAATTCGGCACTATATCGTGCCACACCGTCATACGAAACATGGTACATATTCGCGCCATCCCAATCGATGTCAACGACATCAATCTCAAGTGGCAAGCAAGTAGGCACATACCAAGTCTGGCCAATGCCGAAGGAAACAAACATTCTATCTTTGCTCCCAACGGCGATGCGGTCGCCGCAACGCACCATCCTTTGCAGCCAATGATTTTCAGGCAGACCAGCGCCAGCATTACTGAATGAATTGCCACCATTGGTGGAAAGAAAACTGCCCAACATGTCAGTACCAATAAACACGACGTTGTCTTCCACCATCATGCCGCGAATCTCAACCGTTCCAACACCTTTTTGAATCCAGGAATGACCATTATCGGTATAGTAAAGATTAGATCCATGAGAGGCAGCCAACACGCGATTCCCGCTAATGCCGATATTTCCGACAGAGGCATAGAACGGTTGGTTGCTCACGCATGACCAGCCACTCCCATCACTTTTGCCGCGATACACCCGACCTTGTGAGTCGCCGACAAAGATATACTCGCCATCGGCAGCAATGCACAAAGGGGCGTCGGCAGCGAGACCCGTACTCCACGGGATCCAGCTGTCACCATTGTCGAACGAAGCATAGACACCTTCGTCAAACGATACAGCATAAAGCGCTTGGTCATCGTGAGCGAAACCTTTCACTTGCGAATTGAGGGTGCAACGCGTCCAGGAGTCACCATCGTTATCGGAGATAAAGACGCCATTGCCTAAGATGGCTGCGAAGACACGGTCATCATGGCAATAGACTGCCATGATATCAGTGCTGCCCAAACCATTGTTGCATGATTCCCAGGTAGTTCCATTGTCATACGAACGATAGATGCCACGAAGGTAAGTGGCAATGAATATGGTGCTTTCGTTGTGTGCAATGAAATAGGGGTAACGCACATCTACAGGAAAAGCGTCCGATTTGTATTCGCCCTGTGTTCCTTGGGTTGACTGATATACGCCTTGAATGTAGGAGGCCGCATAAAGTTGTCCATTGTGGACATCGACATGCTTGATATAATGGTTATGCAGGTATGGATCGGCTTCCCAATGAAGGCCACCATCGGTGGTGCGGAACACATTCTCATCAGTAGAAAGAAAAATCGTGTCATTGCATTCCGCAAGGCTCTTTGTATCGCACGAAGTAAGTCCATTGTTACGGAACTCCCAAGTGCCGCCATGGTCGCTACTCACCAAGACGCCACCACTCGTGGCTGCATAATAGAGGCTGTCGGTACAAAGGATGCTCCTGACACAGCCGCCCATCGGGCCGTCCATCAATTGCCATTGGGCATTAAGTATGCTTGGGAAAAAAATTGAAAGGGAAATCAGAAGAGAATAAATAAGTTTCTTCATGTTGATTATTTTAAAAATCATTTGCGGCTGTCATACACATTTGCTCGAGCATAAACTCGGCAGCATGGCCATCACCAAAGATAGGTGGAAATTCGGTGGAAGGACGAGCCTTAAAATGCTCCCAGGCATTCAAGATGCGGTCTGAATCAGCATCCACGAGGATAGAATTTCCAGTCTTCACGATTTCAACCCATTCAGTTTCAGGACGCAAGATGATGCAGGGCTTCTTGAAGAAATAGGATTCTTTCTGTACGCCGCCCGAGTCGGTCATGATGAGCATGGCGTTGCGCTCCAGTTCAATCATTTCGAGGAAAGAAACAGGCGGTATCAGCTTGATGTTTTCGGAGTTGAAAAGTCTTTCCTGATTCTCTGCGCTGAGATTGGTTTTCAGTAATTTAGCAGTTCTTGGGTGCAACGGAAGCACGACCGTAACCTCTTTTGACACTTCAATGATTGATTCGAAAATGGCGGTCAGGCGTTGCGGCTGATCGGTGTTGCTGTCGCGGTGTATGGTCGAAAGCACAAACGGCTTGCCGCTTAATCCTAAACGCTGGATGATATCGGTTTTCTCGGCGGATAAAGTGGAGAAATACAGGCTGTTGTCGTACATGATGTCGCCGCAATGGTAGACTTTCGGATTGTCGATGGTGTAGGGACCAGCATTGTCCATTGGGAAGCCTTCGCGCTTCAGGTTTTCGTAGCCCGTCAAAGTGGGTGAGAAGAGTAGGGTGGAGCAGTGGTCGCAAACGATTCGGTTGATTTCCTCGGGCATACTTTTGTTGAAAGAGCGGAGCCCGGCCTCGATATGGACAATCGGAACGTGGATTTTTGCAGCGGCAACGGCACCGGCCAAAGTGGAATTGGTGTCGCCGTAAAGGACAATGTAATCAGGCTTTTCCTTGACAAGGATTTCCTCGATGCCTTCGGTCATGCGGGCGGTCTGCACGCCATGTGAGGCTGAACCGACGTGCAGGTTGTAGTCGGGATGCGGAATGCCCAATTCATCGAAAAAGACTTGTGACATGTTTTCGTCGTAGTGTTGTCCCGTGTGGACGATGATTTCCGTGATTTGGCCTGCAAAACGGTTTTTAATGGCGCGGCTTAATGCGGCAGCTTTAATAATTTGGGGACGCGCTCCGATTACTGTAACTATCTTCATGTTTTCCAATTTGTTGCGATTATTCCAATGTTCCGTTTTCGGCGAAACTGTAATATTGTTCGAAACCGATGATGATGTGATCCACTACGTCGATGTCGAGCAGTTTTCCGCAGGCGCGCAGCTTGCGTGTGAGGGCAAAGTCTTCGGCGCTTGGCTTGGGATTTCCCGAAGGGTGGTTGTGGCAAAGCACGATGGCTGTTGCGTTGAGTGTCAGGGCTTTCTTGAAAATGATTTTCGGGTCGACTATGGTGTTGGTGATGCCGCCGGTGCTGATGCACTCAATTTTCAACACCTGGTTGCTTCGGTTGAGATACATGATGAGAAAATGCTCCTGGCCGAAATCTTCGATGTATGGTAGAAAATATTCGTAAGCATCTGCCGACTTGTTGACAGTGCTTTTGAGTGTGGCTTCTGCGCCACGGCGACGTTTGCCGAGTTCCAAAGCGGCGGCAATGCTGATGGCTTTGGCTTCGCCAATGCCTCGGTGGGTCATCAGTTCGTCTAAGCTGAGGTTTGAGAGGTTGATGAGGTTGTTGTCGACGCTGTCGAGAATTTCGCGCGCCAACTCAACCGCCGACATGGTGCTGTTGCCCGAACCGATGAGGATGGCTATGAGTTCGGCATTGCTCAAGGCGGCCTTGCCTTTGGCCATCATTTTTTCTCTTGGCCGGTCGTCAGCCGCCCAGTTCTTGATGGATTTCTTTTCGGAAATATCTGTCATGTGCTTTGTGGGTGTTGTTTTCGTTTCGAGCGGTAAAATTAGTAAAAAAGTAAGGTGCGTCAGCGCAAATTGTCATTAATTAAGTAAATGGTCAAAATTAAACTGCAATATGAATTGGTTATCGGTTTTCAGTTTTCAGTTGTCAGTCAGTAAATTGTACAAGTACTCAAAGCGTCCAAATGTCTAAGAGTCTAAATGTTCAAATGTCAAAGCGTCCAAATACCCCATAACCCTAAATTCAAAATGTAAACTAAATTTGAACAAGCACTTATGATCTCATTGCATTGGGAGGGTTTCAATTATTCTATCGGAAAAACATTGCCGTCGCCGTTGATGCGCTTCTCAATGTACGGATTGCCTTTGTAATACACGTTGCCGATGCTGTTGATTTCCGTTGTTAATCGGGTTCTTGCCCAAACAAAGGCATCGTTGGTGCTATTCGATTGAACTGTGACCAGGTTGGAGTTCAGATTTCTGGCATCGAGCTTTCCGTAACTGTTTAAAACATGTTCGGCGTAACCGGCCTCTCCTTTTAGCATTACAGTTGCGGTACTGTTGGAGAAACTGCTTTTCAGGATGTTGCAATTGAATGTCAAATCTATATCGCCGCTGCCTTCGACGATATTGAGTACGAAGGTCATGTTCTTTGCTGTCAGGGAGTCGTTTCCCTCAATGTCTTCAATTGTTTCGAAAACGGCAAGCCCTTTCAACGAATCTCTTGCCGTCAGTTTGCCGTTGGAAGCATATTCTATTTGGCCGATGCTGTCGTAGAAAACCGTCATGTTGCATTCGTAGTCATAGCTTCGCAACCAGTTGAAATTGTTTTCGTTCTTGATGAAAAGAGTATTGTCTTCAATAGTGGTCGTAATCTTGTCAATCAGGTTTTCGGGACAGGTGAGTTCGATGTGAGGATGGTCGCTGTGGATTAACTCGACATTGACGTTGTTAAACATGCAAATCGAATTGAAACACGAATCCAGATTACGGGTTTCGGTAACAGGTTTGCCGTTCGAAAAGATGCTGCCGGTCTTGCTGCACGAAAACATCATCAGGCTAACGAGGAAAAATAGGAGAGCGATGGCTTTTCTTTTCATGTTTCGGGAGGTAATAATTGTGATTGAAATGATAGCCGATGCCAAAACTGATGAAATCGGCCTTGATGTCGTAAGTGGTGAAGGCGAGTGTGGCGAACAGGTTGTCGTAGAAATAGTAACGGACGGCGAGCTTCTCGTAGAATCGGAGGAAAAGGCCGCTTTCGTTGGGAATGTTTTTGTCAATGAAATGGAAATCGTCGATGCGTCGGCCTGCGTTGAACATGAAGCTGACGCGGTCGAGCATCATTTCGTATGAGACTAAGAATCCGAGTTTCATGAAATGGTATTCCTTGTCCCAGTCGGGATGAAGCACTTTGCCGGAATTGTCTTTGACGAATTCGAGGCCAACACCCAGCCGGTCTCTTTCGCTGAGCTGGAACATGAAATTGGCGGCCAAATCGTGGACATAATAGAAACTGTGCATACCGTATTGCTGTGTCATGTCCTTGTAGCCAAGCGTGTATTGAATGTCGGTGACGAAACGCCTTTTCCCGTCAAATTCAAAGAGGTACACTTTTGGGCGCAACTTTTTGTCGATGAGTTCCTGTGGCTTTTTCAGGTACCAGGAGAATCCTGTCGCAAGGCTGAAAATATTGATGCCCATGTTTGGCGTCATGGTGGAGCCGTTCGAAAAATGCGTCAGTCCGAAAGATGTCACCCAGTGCAAACGGTCGGTGACGCGCTGCCGGTATTCAAAGGAAAGGTTGATGGCCGCATTGACATGCGATCCGATGGCGTAGTTGTGGTAGTTTTCCTTCGGGTCGAATTTGTTGGTGAGATACGACAGGCCGACACCTAATTTAAAGCCCAGCTTGTGGTCTTCGTCAGGAATGATGGGAAAATTGATGAAAGGGTAGAGGGCGAAAACCTGTCCCAACTCCTTCATTACGGGCTTGTTGCCGAAATTCGAATAATAGAATGTGAAGCCGATGGAAGGGTAGTTGTGAACCACTTCCCAGCGGTGTTGCCCGTAAGTGTTTCGGCGAAGAGAGAATTCGAATGAAGGTATATGGGCGTTGTAACGGCCTAAGGCTGAATGATATTCGTCGTTTTGAAAGTAAGTGTATCCGAAATGCGCCCTTGCTTCGATTTCGTAATTCTTGCCGTTTGTCTGGGCAGAAGATGGCTTGACGCATAAAACCGATGCAAGGAAAAACACTGTGGTAAGGCTGATATGTCGGAGCATTGCTTTCATTGGGCGGCAAAGATACAAAAATAGGTCGAATTGGTTTTGATGTTGGTTCGGCTTAGTCCAAAAATCACTACTTTTGTGGCTCAAAATTGAAAGTTATGGACAAAAGACTACAAGCTTTTGAGCGGTTGCTCAATATTGTTGACGAAGTGAGGACGAAGTGTCCTTGGGATAGCATCCAGACCATCGAGAGCATACGCCATTTGACTATTGAGGAGACTTACGAACTGAGCGAGGCCATTCTCGCCAGCGACCTCAAGGAGGTGAAAAAGGAATTGGGCGACTTGATGCTTCACATTGCCTTATACTCGAAAATAGCGGATGAAAAAGGAGCATTCGACATTGCTGATGTTTTGGATGGAATTTCAGAGAAAATGATTGTCCGCCATCCGCATATTTTTGGCAATGAGCGTGTTGAGAATGCTGAACAAGTGTCGCAAAATTGGGAGAAAATCAAATTGGAGAAAGAGCACAACCGTAGTGTCTTGGGTGGCGTGCCCGAGGGCTTGCCGGCTTTGCTGAAGGCTTATCGTATGCAGCAGAAAGCCGCAGGCGTGGGTTTTGAATGGAGCGATGCAATTGATGCCTGGCAAAAGGTGGAAGAAGAAAAACTTGAGTTTTTCGAAGAACTGAAAACAAAAAACGAGGTTCTGAACCCGAAGGGTGAAGAACCGAAAACTGATGACCGAAAACTGACGACTGAAAACATAGAAAACGAATTCGGTGACTTGCTTTTCGCCTTGATAAATTTTGGCCGAATGCATGGCTTGAATGCGGAGGATGCTTTGGATAAGACCAATCGGAAATTTCGCCGGCGGATTAATCATGTTGAACAGAAAGCTCGTGAAAAAAATACTGGAATCCAGAATCTTACGAAGGATGAAATGAAAGCTTTCTGGAACGAGGCGAAGGAAGTTGTTGGTGTTTAATTGTTTGATGTTTATTTGTTTAATTGTTGTCGGTTGTTGAGTTTGTCGAAACATTGGGATACGCTTGCTGAGCTTGTCGAAGCAAGTTGAATGAATGAAAAAAGAGTAACGCCGTATAAGTAACGCTAAAAAAATAAGTTGTAACACATCTAAACATTAGCCATTGATTTCCTGTTGAACACAAATCGCCGCAAATTATTCAAAAATCAATGTGAATTAAATGATATACATATAATTATAACTTTTCATAATTTATGATTCATTTACGAAAATTAGCGTTTAGCGAAGCGAAAAAACAACTATTATCGTTACAGGTTATTTTTTAATTCTCACTAAAACAAAATGGCTGTTGTTTTGTTATCAATTTGTAACCAAAAACCAAAACGATATGAAAACGACATTTAACGCGCTGATAAACAGCAAACAGCCAGTTCTTATTGATTTCTCGGCACAATGGTGCGGCCCTTGCCGGATGCAATCGAAGATTTTGGAGGGCTTGGTGAAGAACTTCAAGGGAAGAATCAAGATTGTGAAAATCGATGTGGATGAAAACCAGGAGATTGCACTGAAACAGAAGGTCTATTCCATTCCGACTTTGGTGCTTTTCCGCAACGGAAATGTGATTTGGCGAAAGACGGGACTCTCGCAGCGCGACGAGTTGCTCGAACTGCTGAAGAAATGATGATCCTTACACAACTTTTACAGATGAATGGGACTCCTGGCTTTGACACTTTTTAATAATTTTTATTGGCTATAGTTTAATAAAAGACTGATTTTTTATTGATTTCGTTGATGCCATGTTTTTCACCATCTTTCTAAAGATTGTCCAGACTGAAGTGTTGAAGGCTAGTTCGGGGTGGGTGCGGCTGGTCGGGCAGGACGGCGGGGCAGCGTCCGCAAAAAAGTCTGACTAAGGACTTGATTTTCAAATATCTGCGTTTATGACATGATGTTTGAAAATCAAGTTCTTAGGCAGACTGTGGGTTGGACCGATTGTCCTGCCCTTGACTTTTTGCTTCTTTTGTGGCAAGACAAAAGAAGATAAGAAGTAAATCAACGGCGTTATTTGTGTCGTTTGTATAAATGCTTGTAAGTATGGCGTTTGTGTCGTTTTCCCCAAAAAATAAAAAAATCAGTCATATATTTTATTACAGCCTTTTTATTAAATAGTTGATTTTCAATATTATTTCGCGATTCCTAAGGTTGAAATTACATTGATTCATAGGATAGTGATACGGATTGTTGGAAGACAACCCTAACCAATTGAACATGTCGAATATGAACTATAAACGTTAATTACTCGAATTGAAGCGGCTTCGCCGCATAATTGACCAAAATTGACGTAAATTGTCTTGGAAAAAAAGGGAAAAAAGCAAGAATAGTATACTATTGGAAGACAATTATCGTCAATTAAACGTCAATTATATTCCAGATTGTGAAACTGCATTACCCCTGAAAACATTGACTTGTGATAGTACACCTTACTCAGTAAAGCCAAGCCTCAATCTTTATGATTTTGAGCCCATTCCAACACAGCCGCCCTTTGCTTTTCGTCTAACAGCGGCAAAAGCCATGACCAAAATGTTTCTGTTTCTTTTCCAGAATCGCTATAAGCGCTTTTCATGTTTATAAAGATTTTTGAAGTGTTAGGATTCTTCATTCCGAATTTGTCAAGATACACTTTGAATGCCTTCAGGCAATATTCCAATGCCTTGTCGTAATTGCCTTGGGCTTTATACACGCCCGCGATGTTGTTGTATGTCGTGGCGGTGGAAGGGTGTTCTAAGCCAAGGACTTTTTCACGGATTTTGAGAGCCTTGCGGTAGAATTCCAATGCCTCGCCGTAATTGCCTTGGGCTTTATACACGCCCGCGATGTTGTTGTATGTCGTGGCGGTGGAAGGGTGTTCTAAGCCAAGGACTTTTTCACAGATTTTGAGAGCCTTGCGGTAGAATTCCAATGCCTCGTCGTAATTGCCTTGGTCTTCATACACGCACGCGATGTTGTTGTAGGTCGTGGCGGTGTCAGGGTGTTCCTTGCCAAGGACTTTTTCACTGATTTCAAGATCCTTACGGTAGAATTCCAATGCCTCGTCGTAATTGCCTTGGGCTTTATACACGCCCGCGATGTTGTTGTAGGTCGTGGCGGTGTAAGGGTGTTCCTTGCCAAGGACTTTTTCAACGATTTCAAGAGCCTTTTCATAATATTCAAGAGCCTCCTGATAGAAAGCCTGTCCTTTCAAAGCATAACCTAAATTATGATAGACATCCGCAAACAATTCCGTTTTCTCATTTTCAATAGCATCCAAAACAGACTGCAAGATTGCAATTTTGCGCTGTGTGGAAGAATAGACTTCTTTTTTGTCGAAATAGCCGTTTTTGAAATCGCTCACTAAATCAAGGAAATGGTTTGCCGTGCCTTTGGGGGCTTTGCTGTCCACATAATCCAAACGCACCACTTCTTTCACCAAGCTGTGCATGGAAAAAGAATTGTTGCTAAAGGATAACCAGCCGTCATTAACTAAGTTGTCCAACTGGGTGTCGTCGTAGCCTAGCCATGTTTTTATTTCTTCTGCCGTATAGCTGTAGCTTGTTGGCAGAACGGCAAAGTCGTTTAGAATGTGCTTTTCTTCATCGCTGCGCTGCTGCATATCGAAAAGTTTTTTCAGATGTTCGGCAATGTTCAATTCTTGCCCTGCATTACGGCTTGTTTTGAATTTTCGCTGAATGTCAAATCCTATACCTTTGTTTTTCAGTTGCGTGTAGTAATCTTCCAAATTGCGGCGTTTGGCACCTTTGGCTATCAGTTCCACGGCAAAGGTGTGGCACCCCACCAAGTTCACCAAATTCCGGACAACTTCTTTTTGCAAATGCTCTGTATCCTCTTTGTGATAAAGGTAGAAGACTTCTATGCAGGCTTCTTCATTCAAGTTTGTAATCGGAACGGTCGTATAATTTTCAATTTCATCTAATCTTGAAGTCAGGATAAGGGTGGTGTCAGACCAGCCTGTAATGTTTCCGAGGAGGGTGTCCGCCAATGAGTCTTGTTTATCATGGTCAACTATATGGTCAACGTTATCAATTACAAAGAGCTTTTTTTTGCCATCATTCATTAATTGCATGATAGCGTACTCGCGGTCTTTGTCAGTTTTACAGTCATTCCATGTTTTGAAGTTGAAGGCTGAAAAACTCTGCATTAGATTTTTGTTGTAAGGAATCCAGGCCACCTCGTCATATTGCTTATGAATTTTATGGAAAAGCAGACGCGCAAGCGAACTTTTGCCAATGCCGCCAAAGCCATTCAATAGTAAAGCCTTGTTGGTTTTGAGTTTATCCTCAAGATCTTTCAATTCTTTTTCCCTGCAAATGACGGTGTGTTCATCGGCATTTGCAGGCGGAATGGTAAGGAAATGAGAAGGGATAAGATTATTTTGGCGTAATATCGCCAGAATTTTGTCAACCTTGAAATCTATGTCTTTGATTTCGTTTTTGTTGGAATCTAAGTCATTATGCAAATCCATTATGGCCTTCATTATGGCATTTACTATGGCTTGATGCTGCGTACTTTCTAACCAATAACGAGTGATGTCATTATTACTAAGTTCATTTTCAAAAAACGTCAGCAGTTCCTTGGTGCTTTCAGGCAAATCGTTTAGCTTCTCTTTGTCCTCAAAAACAGCTTGTAACATGGCAAGATATTCTTTTGATTTCAACGCTTCTTTATCTCTGCCTCCCTCTTTCTGACACCATTTATCCAACGCATTTTTGTAAGCTTTTTCAATTTCATCATTTACATTTGTTGGAAAAATTCTTTTAAATATTTCCTTTCCAATATCTGTTGAAATATTTGCCAACAGACTTATTACGAAACTTCCTATTGCTTTCATTGCTTCCAAGACACAACCGATTTGATTATTTTGCTTGCAAAAATAGAAAAATTCTATTATGCATGGTTTGCCAAACAAAAAATTCCTTATTTCTGTAGTTTTGCGCGGGTGAAGGGTTTTTCTCGGTCGAAAAGATAGCGGTAGGTGGCGTGTGTCTTGATGATTTCGGCGCCAACGCTCTTGGCGAGCTTGATCATAGGCGGATTGAAATCGCCAATCCAGTTGAATTGCAGGTCATTGTAGGGGAAATCTTCCTTTAAGGCCTGTTGCTCAAACGAATAGACCAATGCGGCTTCCAAACCTTTCACTCTGTGCTTCGGCACCACGCCAAAAGCCAAGGAAATGGCGCGGTTGCAGCGGTGGGTCACTTTCACCCTCCAAAGTATGCGCAATTTATTGATTATATGGTCTTTGCCATTCAGTCCTTTGTATGCCTGATTGATGTCGGGCATGTTGAGGAAAAAGGCGACTGGTTCACCATTGAAATAAGCGAAGTGCATGAGGCGCGGGTCGAGGATAGGTTTCAGCTGGTCGAGCATGGCGTGTGCGTGTTGCCGCGTTATTTTTGCCACGCCTGGAATGACGCCCCAAGCCTCGTTGTAGATGGTCATGAAGTCATCGGCGTATTTGTAGAGGTTCTTCTTGTCAACAATTTCGAAAGTATAGCCTGGGGTACGCATCAGACGCTCGTATTTCTCATAAATCACAGGACTCACGTTTTCATTTGTTACGCCCATACCTAAAGTAAGTTGACGGAAGAAAACCTGAAATCCGTAGTTTTCAAAGAGTTGGCCGTAGTAAGGATGGTTGTAGGGCATATTGTAGACTGGGGCGGTGAAGCCTTCAATCAGGCAACCCCAGAAATAATCGCGGTCGCCGAAGTTGACGGGGCCATCCATGGCTTCCAAGCCGCGTTGTTGCAACCATTGTCTGGCCGTGTCAAACAGCATGTTGGCAGCATCTTGATTGTCGATGCAGTCGAAGAAACCGCAGCCGCCAGTGGGCTGCCCGTTTTCCTCGCGGGCGTAGGTATCGGAAGTCTTTTGGTCGTAGAAGGCGGCAATGCGTCCGATGATTTTTCCCTCATCAAAAAGCAGCCAACGGCAGGCCTCGCCGTGACGGAATAACTTGTTTTTCATTGGGTTGAAGATGTTCCGAATTTCCGAATCCATAGGACGTACATAATGCGGGTCGTCCTTATAAAGTTTGGCCGGAAAATCGAGCCATTGCTGTTCGTCTTTCTTTGTCTTTACTTCCGAAATGTTCATGATTTTTTTTGTTCCTAATGGCTATTGGCAGTCGGCTATTGGCTCCTGGCTTGGCTTCGCCGTGGGTTGGGCTTGCGCCGTAGCGGTACTGGCGGTTGACTTGTTGGATTATTATATTTAGGTGATACCTTATTAATTATTATTCGTTGAGCCAGTTGCCAAAGGCCAAAAGCCAGCAGCCCAATTAATGATTCGTTGAGCCAGTCGCCAGAGGCTAAAAGCCAGCAGTCCAATTAATTCTCCGTTTCCATCTCGCTCTCATCGAAAGGAGCGTTCTCGATTTCCTTCAGCAAGGCCATGGCGCGGTCGTAGTCTTTCTCGAAGACGAACACTTTGCAGGTCTCCAGAGGGATGATGTCAGCCACCCAACCTGCAATGCGGCTCTCTCTCTCAAGGTCGCGGATGAGGTATTCGATGTTGTTGTCTTCCAATACTTTGGCTATGAACTCCGCTTCAACGGCGTTGCCCATGAAAACTTCAGTGATTTTGTCGTCCATGTTGTTATTTGTTTATTTGTTGAATTGTTTATTTGTTGAACTGTTGCCGCCCGTTGATCTTGTCGTATATCGATAATTGTTTATTTGTTTTTGTTGCCACAAATCTTAGAATTTAAATCTTTAAATTATTGAATCTTAAATTCTTAAATCTTAATTTGTTTGTCGTTTTGACGGGCTTCCTTTTCCCATTTGATGCACATGATGATGGAGTTGACGAAATACACTATATACATTAATATAATGGGCAGGTTGCCTCTTCCTCCATCGGGGGTGAAAAACTCGACTTTGACATACATGAAGATGCTGATGACATTGATGGCAATCCAAATCCACCACTGTTCGCTGAACATGCGCACCATCATCACCATGGCAAGGATTTGCATGACGGCCTTGGCTGCATCGGCAAAAGGAGCCTTGTCGCCGGTTTGGCGCATGATGAACCCGACCGCAACCGTTCCGATTACGATGATGGCCAGGTAAAGCCAGCGCGTTTGCTTGCTCATGTGAACTTTCTTCACTTCGTGCGTTTCCTTGCTCATGTTTTTCGACCAAGTGAAGAACCCGACAAATTGCATGATGAAATTGTATATGGTCACGCTCATGTCGGCATAAAGCTTTGTGTCGAAAGTGATGTAAATCATTAACACACAATGGATAAACCCAAATACATAGTTCGACAACTTGCCTTTTCCGCCTAAAACTACATTAATGATGCCGCAGGCTGAGGCAACGATTCTTGTCCAATAATACTTGTCGGCTGAGTCGAATTTGAAGAAAACCGAAAGCAATGTGATTGTGAGACATACAAACACCAGCCAAATAATGTCGAAAGGCTTCCAACCCGAAAGCTCTTCGTGAAGTAATGTTTTTAGTTTTTGCATTTCTGATTAAATTTGTTTCTGCAAAAATAGTAAAAAATCGTACTTTTGCATCACCAAATCTATTTACAATGAAAAAGTCAATGTTTTTACTGATTCTTCCTTTGCTGTTTGCCAACTTTGCAACGGCTCAGACAAAGGATAACGTGGCACGCGAATGTGTGCTTTTTGAAGTCTTCACCGGGGTTCGCTGCCCCTATTGTCCGGCTGCCGCCAACGGCATCGCCCAACTGCTCGAGGAAGGCAAGGCCATTGCGCCTGTGGCTTACCACACCAGTGCTTTTTCCAATCCCGAGTACTACTCCAACGAGACGGAAGCTCGTGCAAGTTATTACGGCATAACCGGTTATCCTACCTTAAAGACGGATGGGCTTCTTTCCCATTCAGGTGGTGGCGGTGCTTCTGAAAGCAACTATTCCGCATACTTGAGCCGTTACAACCAGCGCATCAATCAGACAAGTCCTTTCACCATCGACTTGAGCATGGAACCTGCTGAAAACGGTCTTTGCCGCGTGAACTGCACGGTCAATCAGGTGGGCGAATGTGATGCTACGAATGTGCGTGTCTTCATCGCCCTCACGCAGTGCAACATCGATGTCGCTTGGCAGGGTATGCAAGGCTTGCACCACGTTTGCCGCGACATGATTCCCACGCAGACGGGAACCGTTTTCACTGGCCCGAGCATGACCATCAGCGAGACTTTCGAGTTGAATTATCCAAAGGAAGACTGCTACCTGACGGCATGGGTGCAGAATTACAACGGCAACAAGGAAGTGTATCAAGCCGTGCGCATGTCGACGGCTTTAGACCTTGATTATGACTTGGCGTTGAAAGGCATAGATGTCGTTACCGTACAGAATTGCTCTGGCGAGCAACATCCGGTAGTTACCGTGAAAAATTTTGGCAGGGAGACGGTTACATCGTTTCTTATAAAAGTGACAGCTGGCACTTTTGAGGGAGAACAGGGTTGGTTTGGTTCTTTGCCTCAGGGCGAATCTGTTGATGTCCAGATGGTTGATTTTGTTTCTTACAATGGTGAACAGCTGGATTTCAGCATAGACATGCCTAACGGTCATGATGATGAGTTTATGGCTGACAACTTTGGCCATGTAGCCTTGACTGCTGCGCCTGAAATGGACGGCTACATGAAGATTCAGGTGAAATCGGGCCGCACGCCTGAGAGCGAGTCGATGGTCATTACCGACATGACGACGGGCGAAGTGTTCGAAACCTTTACCTTTGACCAATCCAACCATGCCTATACTTTCGAAGTGGTTCTTCCAAACGCTTCGTGCTACCGTATCGCTGCCCTCGATGCAGAAGGCTTGGGCTGGGACGGCGGTTTCTTCCAAATCAAAGGCAGCGACAACCAGGTTCTGTTTAAAGGTGGCGGTAATCAGGGTGCTTTCACGACCGAACTTGCCGGCGAGGTCTATTGCAATGGCTTCCTGAATGTCGGAGAGATTGAAAGCCAAGGTCTTGACATTTACCCGAATCCTTCAAAGGGCATCTTCACCATCGATTTGGGCGAAGGCTCATGGAATGTCAATGTTTATGACATGACAGGCCGTTGCGTCAAGCAGAGCCAAATCGAATCGCAAGGCGAAATCGACCTGAGCGCCAACGAAAAAGGCGTCTACTTCGTGAAGGCCTTGAACGGTGCCCGCGAATTTACCAAGAAGGTTGTGGTGCTGTAAGACGGCGACACATTGCTTGAAAACAAAAGGACTGACCTGCTTTTCGGGTCGGTCCTTTTTGTGTGTAGATGGTCTGCTTGGTAAACTGTATTGAATCTTGAGTTGAAATGCAGATTTTGTATGGCAATCATATATTATCGTCCTGCATCCGGCAGGCAAGGGCTTGCGTTGGCAAGGCCACATTCGCTTGATTTGCTTGATTCGCGGTCAACAACAAACACTGGATTTTTTTTTTTTCGACCACGAATCTCACGAATTTCACGAATAGGAATACGCGAAGCGTATTCCATGACTTCGTCGAGGGTCTACGAGATTAACGGTCAGCGTCCGGCAGGCAAGGGCTTGCGCCGGCAAGGTCACATTCGCTTGATTTGCCCGATTCGCGGTCAATAACAGACACTGAGTTTCCTTTTTTTTCGACCACGAATCTTACGAATTTCACGAATAGGAATACGTTTCGCGTATTCAATGACTTCGTCGAGGGTCTACGAGATTAACGGTCAGTGTCCGGCAGGGCTTTGCGTCAGCAAGGCCCATTCGTGCTGATTCGTGTAATTCGTGGTATGTCTTATCAGCGTCCGGCAGGCAAGGGCTTGCGTTGGCAAGGCCACATTCGCTTGATTTGCCTGATTCGCGGTCAACAACAAACACTGGATTTTTTTTTCGACCACGAATCTCACGAATAGGAATCCGCTTCGCGTATTCCATGACTTCGATTTTTTTCTCTAACTGGAGAAATCATTTTTGGCTTTGCTGATGCTCTGAAATGTTAAGTGTTAAATGGATGGAAAAACGTTATGCATGGAGTACGCATCATTGTCACCATGCTCAAGTACGAGAAGCTGAAATAAGCCACTCGGAAGCGTAAACCGAAAAGGCCGCCAGCTTTTGAAAAAAGCACGAGCGGCAAATTTTAAAAGCCCGCCTGCTTTTTCAAAAAGCAGGCGGGCTTTTGGGTAAAAGGCGGCGTGCTTTTCACCAAAAGGCCGCCGCCTTTTGGTTGGAAGGCTGAAAGCGTACCAAGGTAAGTAACGCATTTATGATAAATTTGTGAAAGATTTATGTCCCACAAAACAAAAAACTTCCTAATTTAGCGCACTGGAAAAGAGCAAGGCATGAGCAATGAGCCGAACATAACTTACGTTTTAAGCATTTCATGGTTGCCGTTGGCAGAGCCTTGGCGCATAACCACCACTATAGCCGCAGGCGGCCTTTCGGGCGGTGTCGCCTCCAGCATGGCCGACGGCGACTTCTTGGACGGCGTGTGCAACGGGCTTATCTCCTCAGGGCTGAACCATGCCATGCATCTGGTGGCGGAAGGAGGGGGAAAGTTGATAAAAGCATCACTCAAAGAAGCAGAAAGAGTGAAGGCAATTAGGCAATTAGGGGATTTAGATGTGTCGCGAAATTCCGCAAAGAAATATGAAATGATGTGTAAATATGCGGACTTGGAAATAGTTGAGAATTATTTGCTTGGTAGTGAAGGAAGGTCTCAAAAGGCTCTTGCTGGGCTAAATGTAAATACAGATGCCAATGCTCATGCGTTTTACAACAGTCTTGCTGAAAATATGGATTACAATGTCTATAATGCCAATGATTATGGTTTGATAGAAATAGCTCAGTCTATGGCTAAAGGAAACCCTCTAATTTTATGGACTTGGGAGGATTGTGGCGGCAAGTTGTGTAATGGGCATTCTTTGGTAATTGTTGGTGTTGAAGGTTATGAAGGGGCTAGCGATTTTACATTGTCTGTCATCAACACACAAAACAAAGTCAACAATCTCTATACTACTATAAAGTGGAGCGAGATTGAAGTAAAGCAAATGGTGCGTTTTAGTTTGTCCTATTAAAAGTAAATCCTATGAAAAAAATTATTGCTTTCATTGTTATGCTCTTTTTTATCGCAACTTCTTGGTCTCAGGAATTGAGGATGCAAACATTCAGATTGTGTTCGTTAGACGGCAATCCGATGGAGAAAACCATTTATTACTATCAAAACGATTCTGTTTTGCATAGTAGTACGGCCTGGTCTGATGGAATCGTAATCATGCGTATGGATAACAGAATTGATTATAAAGACCTCTTTTTGGTGATTCGCCAAGATGAAGAGCGTGTTTCACGAATTAAAATGGATTATTTTAAAAAACACAATAGTATTGTATTACCATTTGTAAAAATCACGCTTATCGAGGATAGGATTATCAAGACACAGCCTGATTTACGTACAAGACAGCCATATAAGGCGGAAGATTTTAAGATTATTCACAGTGTCAATCTTGATAATTATAATGGCTTCAAACATTATTTCCCAATAAAGTGTCTTGAATATTCATACGAAGGATATTATTCAATGATGTCAGATAGTTCGTATCATGAACGGTTTTATGAGATCGCAGGTCGATATCCCGATGACCGCGACATTGATAGTTTGGTGCTGTCCGGAATGAGGAGAGACGCAATGTATTATGAAAATTGGTGTAGTACTTTGTAATATCTAAATATTGCATAAAACAAAGAATAATCGTATCTTTGCCGCGTCACATACAACACGATACGATTATGCCTATCCAGAAGTACGAGGTAAGTCTGTCTGCAACGGAGCGCAAGCAACTTACCAAGATTGTAAAGTCCGGCAAGATGCCGGCAAGGACCATCCT
>NZ_JBADWU010000032.1:0-9047 GCF_056203535.1 Candidatus Limimorpha sp.
GGATGTCTTTCAGCCGAG
Organism: Candidatus Limimorpha sp.; assembly: GCF_056203535.1. Lineage (NCBI taxonomy): Bacteria > Pseudomonadati > Bacteroidota > Bacteroidia > Bacteroidales > Candidatus Limimorpha > Candidatus Limimorpha sp. The sequence continues at coordinate 19 of NZ_JBADWU010000032.1, forward strand.
CACGCTCCTGAACCGGCATCATCCGAACCTGTCGCACGATCTCTTCTGCTGTAATGTAGTCGCTCATTTCCTTCGCTTTTCTGTCTTTAACGGCAAATTCAGTCTTTTATTATACTAGAGCCAAAGAAATTTACTCCAAAATTTACTCGAAAAATTTACTCCGAATTTACTCTCTCCCGCCTTGGCGGAACATGATTTTTTTGAACCGCGGATTGCGCGGATTTTCAAATTACCGATTGTAATCACATTCCGCTGAAACCACCGAGGCGGCATAGAACCAGCCTACGCCTTTGCCTTTGGGCTGGATGTTGGTGTCGACATTGGTGGGCGGCCCCATCATCGGATTGCTGCCCATTGAGGTCAACACGCCGAAATAATAGAGCATATAATCGCTTGGAATGCTGTAGAAATCCACGCGGAAATGGTCACCCACAGTCAGTTTGTCCTTGTTGTAGCTCGCCACCGGAATTTCATAATTTTTTTCCAGCATCTCAGGGCCGTTGACATAATAGCCCGCATAACCTCCCATCGGAATAATGGTCTTCTGCGACAAAGTGTCAGTTCGCAAAGTGTCGTTGCGCCATATATCAAGCATATAGATAATGGAAGAATCCTGAAGGCTCTGGAAATAAGGCACCACCTCCATCAGCAAAGTGTCGGTCGTGAAAGGCTTGTAATAAGGTTTCACCACAAGCGAATCAATCACCTCAACATTATCTTGCATGTAGCTTTCGGCAAAAAGATGCTGCCAGCCATCAGGCTCAGTTTCATCGGGAACATCGACAATCAGGCGATACAGCGTTTTCTTTTTGCCCGCAACCGAATCCGTGAAATAATGCCCCGGCATATCTGGCCTTTCAAGATACGGAATCGTATCAAAGCCATCGGTGACACATACCCTTGCGCCGCTAATCATCACGATGTCAGAGCTGTTATAAAAATCAGCAGTGTAACTCAAGATGGCCTCATGACGTTTCTGAACATCGGTAAATGATGCCTCAATGCCAATCAGAGGTTCTCCTTTTTCCAAATCGACAATAATATCCTCTTTGCATGAAAAAAACGTCATCAGAAAGAGAAGCGCGACAAGCAGGTTTTTCCTTTTCATAGTCTTAGAATTTAAAGTTATAAGAAACCGAAGGCACCACCGAGAACAGATACATTTTTTGTGTCTTGATACGATGCTCATCATCGGAGGTGAAAGTTATGGCCCAAGTATTATGATGCGCGTAGGCATTGTAGACAGAGAAATTCAATTCGTGCTGCCATTTTTTGTTTTCCAAATCGCCTAATTTCCAGGTTGCCGAAATGTCCATCCTGTGATAATCAGGATAACGGCTTTCGTTTCGGCTACCGTTATAAATGGCGTAGGTTACACCGTCAATCGTGTATTGCCCGTAGGGGAAAGTCACGGGCTGGCCGGTGTTGTAAATCCAGTTGAGCGCGACATTCAGGCGAGGCGAAAACTCATAGTCCGCCACAATCACAAAATTGTGTGGGCGGTCGAAAGGCGAGCGGTATTCCTTCCCGAAATTGATTTCAGGAATGGTGCGGAACGTGCGCGAATAAGTATAGGAAATCCAGCCTGTGAATTTGCCTACATTCTTCCTCACCAAGAACTCCGCACCAAAAGAGCGGCCTTTGCCACAACGCAATTCACCGTCAATGAGCACGTTGCCGTATGTCAGCGCATTGTCCTTAAAGTCGATGACATCCTTGAAATCCTTGTAATAAAGCTCAACTGAGGTTTCGACGGCATCGTTCCTGAAATTACGGAAATAGCCCACGGCAAACTGATTGCATTTCTGCGGCTTAATGTTCGGACTAATCGGAAACCACACATCGAAAGGCAGGCCACCAGTAGCCGCCGAAGCCACCTGAGCATATTGCACCGTCCGCGAATAAGAGGCTTTCAGCGACGATTTTTCATCGATACGGAACATGGCTGCCAAGCGCGGTTCGGGATGGATCTCGCTATGAAAGATTTCGCCTGACTTATAGTAAACCGTATCCATCACTTCGTGATTGGCATCGAAAATGTAGAAATCTTCTTTGCCGATGTTCTGGAAAGCCGAAATGCGCAAGCCATAACGCATCGAAAAACGTGGAGAAAACGTCTGGTCGTGAGAGAAATAAAGCGCGTGTTCCAAACCTTTCCGCTTTACGACTTCCGTCTGGTCGACACCAATGTATTGAGCGACAGCACCGCCCCTGTCGTCCAGCTCACCCTGCTTGTACGACACGAAGCCGGAAGCAAGGCCAAAGCGCGAAATGTTATTCTCATTCCAAATCATCGAAAAATCGTATGACAGCTTCAAGTCATCAGAACCCGCCTTAATGTTGAAGTCGTATGGATCGAACAGCACATCAATGGAATAATTGTAACGAGAGCCGACTAAGGACAAGTTGGAAGTCAGTCTTTCGCTAAATACATGATTCCAACGCAAGGTGGCACTCGAATTGCCATAGCCTAAGCCTAACGATTCATCCATGATGAACTTATCGCGGCCATGATAGGCTGAGAAAAAAATGCGGTTGTTTTTATTGAATGTGTGCGTCACCTTCGCATTCAGGTCGTAGAAATAAATGTTGGAACCTCTCAATTTCTTGATGAAAGGAATTATCAGGCCAGAATAAGTCGCCCTACCCGCAAGCAAAAGCGATGTCTTTTGATTTGGCAGAGGCGTTTCAAGCGTCAGGCGGCTTGTCACTAAGCCGATTCCACCTGAGCCGGTCAGTTTTTTAGGCATATCGTCTTTAATCTGCACATCGAGCACCGAGGAGAGACGGCCTCCGTAATTGGCAGGAATGTCGCCTTTGTAAAGTGTAGCGTCCTTCACGGCATCATTGTTGAACACCGAGAAGAAACCCAGGAAATGCGAAGCATTATAAATAGGTGCATTGTCCAAAAGTATCAGATTCTGATCGGTGCCGCCGCCGCGCACACTGAAGCCCGACGATCCTTCTGAAGCCGCCTGAACGCCAGGCAAAAGCTGTATCGTCTTGATGACATCGACTTCACCCAACAAGGCGGGAATCCTTTTTATGGTAATCATGTCGAGCTTCTGGACGCTCATCGCCATTTCCGACACGTTACGGTCTTTCTTTTCGCCAGTTATCTGCACTTCGGAAAGCGTGGTTATATCAGTTTTCAAGGAAAAGTTGAGTTTCAACGGCTTATTTGAGATGTCTATTGTCTTGATTTCAGTATCATAGCCAATGCACGAAACTTGCAATATGTGTTTTCCAAAAGGCAAGGAAAGCTCATAATAACCTTTCTCGTTGGTGGTCGTTCCAGTTTTCAATTGTTCGGCATAAATGGAAACGCCCACCATCGTCTCACCTGATTCACCATCCTTGACAACACCCGAAACCGTGCCTTTTTGCTGGGCAAAGGCACTTGTCAAACACGCCAACAGACAGATTATCAATGTAAAGACTTTTCTCTGCATATTTCAAAAACAATTAGCAAAAGTACAAACAAAATCGCATTTCCGCCACTCATTTCAACCAATTTCAAAATTACAGCAACAATAACAAGGAAACGTGGCACAAAGTTCTAAAAGCATACCAGAATTAACGAAATAATCCATGCAATCAAAACAGCTTCCAAAGTCATGTTTACATTTGATTTTTTCCTAATATTGCACCTCATAATGAAAACGATAGCACACATCCATAGCGAGTTCCCGAGCAAGTTCGGCGTTCCGCGTCAAAGCGGCATCATTGGTAGTTTGAGAGCCACCATTGTCTTTGAACCTGAATACCGCAACCCCGATGCATTCCGCGGCTTGGAGGATTTTTCCCACATTTGGTTGATTTGGGAGTTCTCGGAAGCGGTACGCGACGATTGGTCGCCTACCGTGCGTCCGCCACGTTTGGGCGGCAACGTGCGCAAAGGCGTTTTCGCCACACGCTCGCCTTTTCGTCCAAATGCCATCGGACTCTCGTCGGTGAAATTAGACAAGATTGAAACCGACCCGAAACTCGGCCCCGTGCTGTACGTTTTGGGCGCCGACCTCATGGACGGCACACCCATTTTCGACATCAAGCCTTACATTGCCTACACCGACAGCCACCCCGAAGCCATCAGCGGCTTCGCCACACGGCCTGCCGAATACCTGCTTGAGATAGATTTCCCTGAGACCTTACTTGCAAAAGTGCCAGAAGATCAGCGCGAAAGTCTTATCGCTGTGCTGGCGCACGACCCAAGGCCCCAATACCAAAACAACCCTGAACGCATCTATGGGATGACATTCGGGGCTGTTGAGGTCAAGTTCCGTGTAGAGGAAATGACCCTAAAAGTACAAGACATCTGTCCGATTACTTGATTTTTGTCATAGCAGTCTGGAAGATTTTCTTTGTCTTCTTTTCGTAAACGTATGACAGAATATAGCACTGGTCAGCGTTATAAGTGGAATCCAGCTGGATTTCATACTTATAGTCATATTCATCGTTTACATAAACCTGTCCTTCAAGGAAAGTGTCGCCGTATGCACCATTAATGGTCTTGCGGAAGACATTGCGATGGACATACATGGCATCAAGCCCGGCACTTGTCACTTGAGGACCGATAATGCTATCTTCGACGATGCAAGAAGTCATGTAGAAATCGCCTGCTACATCGGCAATGGCAACGATATCAGTTTCCGTTTTCAGGATTCTTGTCTCTTCGTCATATTCGTTATAAATCTGAACGTTGAAAGTCTGTGGCTCGACGATATACTGGCTTAGAGGCGAATCCACCTGCTCAATATATAGACAATTACCTTCGCCAGGTATAATGTCGATATGGTCGACTGCAAACAATGGATTGGAATTGTTCTCTCCATACCATAATGCGCCTTCTTCAGTGGTGAAATCGGGAAAATTGCCAACAGGCTGAGCCAAAAAGCCAGCATGGACACTCATAATGAAGACTTTGTCTTCTCCAAACTTATGCTGCAATTCGTGAGCGGTCTCGGCAGCGGCAGGGCAGTTGACGCAACGCACGCCCGTAAAGTCGGTGATAAGTACGGTCTTGTCGCCACCTGCTGGTGTAAATGGCTTGTGAGGATTGTCTATCTTGTCGCAACTCACTGTAAACAGTGCCACGGCAGCCAATGAAAGGATTAAAGATAATTGTTTCATGACAGTCAAAATTTAGAATGAAGTTGAAATGGTTAAAGTCACACCTGACGAAGCAGGGACGGTACGGCAAACGCCGCCGACGCAAACCACGCCTTCGCTCTGACGGCCTGCACTCAAGGAGATGCGGGTGGCATCCTTTACATAACCGACTGATCCAGTGAAGTAATGGTCGCGGTATTCGGAAAACGGATTGCCATAGTTGTATTTGTCGGCAATGGAAAAGAACCAGTGAGGCGTAATGGTGTATTCGAGCAAGGCAAAAGCCCAGTCGCCACGCTTCAGATAGTCTTTCTTTTCGCTTTCGTTGACAACGGTATTCTTGTCAACGCTATCCCACAAGCCCTGCAATTCGAGACGGATGCTGTTTCTTGTGTTAATCTTGTAAGTCACATCAAGGAAACCGATATTGGCATGGACATCAGGTACACCTACATGGCCTTCGATGGTCTCCATGTCATACAGAAGATTGATGTATTGGGCGGTGACGTGCCAGTTCTTGTTGATTTTCTTGTCGATTTCAAAATTGATGTCGCGGTAGAACACATGGTCGCTGACAGCAAAGAATGGAGATTTGTAGCCATCCGTGCCTTTTTTGTTCAGCACCAACTGACCGTTATCCCAAATGGAATCACGCTTGATGTCGTTCACTTGGCTGATATTGAAAGTCAGCTTGGTACCGTATTTTCCACCGAGCACCGTTCCCTTTGGAATAGTATAGTTCACCTGAAACTGGCCAGCCATTTCGCCATTGGGCTGGGTCGAATAAGTGTACATCGACGGTAGACTGTGCGTGTGCGTGAAGTTAATCGGAGGAATGAAGTTGATGTCGAGGTCGTTTTCTTTAGCCGTGTACATCGACTTGAAACTCATATTGTCGATACGCTTCAATTGCAGCACAACGCCAAGGCCTTTCTGTGAATACGACAAAGAAGTCAGCAAAGCCTGTCCTTCTTTGTAGATGAAATTGTTGATGGCCGACGGGTCATTAATTTTATAGGCATATTCGGTGCTCCAACTGAAACGTCCATAACCCAAATTGACACGGCCTGCAAAAGCACCGACATTTTCAGGAATGTAGTAGAACAAGCTCTTGTCTTCCTGTTTCTTGCTCACGAAGCTTGCGCCCAAGGAAGCACGGAACTTGCTGTCGTTCAATGATGGAATGCTTTGGTTGAGATCCCATTCGCCATCCACGCCACGGACAATGCCACGCACATCGTCTTCGGCACAATCGCGATCAAGGTAAGGTGCCCAGTAATAACGCTGGCGGCCATACACGCCCTTCAAGGTGATGCCTTGAGCTGGACGGAAAACGGTACGCACACCACGCAAGGAATTATCCATGCCCAACGACCATTCCTCGTAAGTTCTGAAAATGAGGCCACTGCCAAACTGATCGTAGAAATCGCCAACCGTAACGCCGATGGTGCCATCGTCGTATGTTGCGTAGAAATTGGCCAATCCGACGCCCTTCAGCTCTTCACGGAAACCATTCATCTGTGGCATGAAAGCCTCGAAACGGATTCCGGCCGAGAAATTGCCCAAAGAATAGGAAATTTTTCCGAATCCATTAACGGCAAACTTCTTGCCATTGATGTTGTCGGAGGTAATGTCAATGCCTTCGTCGGGCATATAAAATTGGGCATCGGTTTGGAAACTGCCATTTACCTGTGCATTATCAATAACAGATTGTGCCCGTACGACGAGCACAACCATCAGCATTGCTGATAATAATAGTAAGCGTTTCATATTTGAGAAAACGTTTATTTAGCAATCTTGAGAATTTCTTGGTAAAGGTCTTCTTCAGCGCCTTCAAAATAACCTGAATGCTGATAAACCATTTTGCCATTGCCGTCGAACAGGAAGGTGAAAGGCGGATTGTTGACATTCATGGCACGAGCCAATTCCTTATTGGTGTCAAGCAAAACGTCGAATTCCCAGCCCTTGCCTTCAACGAAAGGCTTCACCTTAGCCGTTGAACGTGAATCGTCGATGGAAACGGAATAAATTTTCACGCCGGTTTCGTCTCTCCAGTCGGAATAAACGTCATCAAGGGCGTTGTGTTCTTTAATGCAAGGTCCGCACCAAGTGGCCCAGAAAGTGATGACAAAAGGCTTGCCGTCATTCGACAGTTTGGCAATGTTCACATTCTTGCCGTTCAGGTCCTTAATCGTTACATTCGGCAAATCGGTTTTCGATTGCGCGTGAAGGCCGGCTACTGCCAGCACCATCACAAAGAGTAAAGCTAATCTTTTCATGAGTTTATTGATTTGATAATTTAATGATTCAAAGATTTAAAGATTTAAAGATTTAATATTTTAAGATTCAAGATTCGGTTGTCGGTTTTCAGTTTACAGTTCAAATTGACTGATAACCGATAACTGACAACCCTTTATTCTTCTACATTCATATACACTTCCAATAGTTTGCAGTACCTTTCCGCCCTGATAGTCACATCTTTGATGCAGTTCGGAATCAGGATACATTCTCCTTCCCTTACACATTCCATGCCATTTTCCCATTTCAGCGAAAAATTTCCTTTGGTGCTGATGAGAATGACGAAAGAATCGAGGTTAGAGTAGTCTTTTTCCATCTCGCCATCGAGCTGCAACATGTCGGTAACGAAATACGGACAGTCGACCACAGGCACCGTCTGATTGAGTTTGTTGGCGACAGGTGTCTTGAACGACTCAGGATTTTGGAAATCAATGGCATCAAGCGATTCCGCCACATGCAGCTGACGTTTCATGCCGGCCACATCGATGCGGTTCCAATCGTAGATGCGATAGGTCGTGTCGCTGGTCTGCTGAATCTCGGCCACCATAATGCCAGGCCCAAGAGCGTGTACACGACCGGCAGGAATAAAGAACACATCGCCTTCGTGGGCACTTTCATGATTCAACACATCCTGCAAGCGGCCTTGTTCCAGCACTTTGGCATATTCGGCACGGTTGAGGTCACGGTTGAAGCCCGACACCAGTTCGGCATCCTTGTCGGCCTGCATCACATACCACATCTCGGTCTTGCCCATGCCGATTTCGCGCTTCGCGGCCAGCTCATCATCAGGATGCACCTGCACCGAAAGCCAGTCGTTGGCATCGATAACCTTTATCAGAATCGGGAACTGCTCGCCATATTTGTCGAAGACGGCATCACCGACGAGGTCGCCCATGAAAGTCTCCACCAAATCGTTGATTTCGTCGCCTTTAAAATCGCCATTGAGGATTTCGCTCTGCTCGTCCCAAAGGCCTGAGAGGAGCCACACCTCGCCACAGTTAGGCAAAGGACCAAAATCCTGATGCAGAATGTCTTTTATCTTGCGTCCACCCCAGATTTTGTCCTTATAGATGGGCTTGAATTTGAAAGGATACAGCACGTTTGCCATAAAGGATGCCATTAAAACGCTGCAAATATAGGAATTTTGGTTTGAAATTGCCTTTATTTTTTTGAAAGATACCATGATAGTAATTCCCCAGCCAAAACATTGAGGGATTTCTGTTGACACCGATGGTTATCTCTACCGCTGAAGCCGCTGACTTCCGCAGAGGATTTTTGAACCGCTGATTGCGCAGATGACGCTGGGTTTCAACAAACTACAGATTTTATGGATTACACTTTAAGTTTGCAGCGTGAATTCGTACAAGGTTATTTCCTACCTCCTTTGTTGTGTGAAGGAGGGACTAACTTCCAGAGGACAATCCATAGATTGCACTAGGCCATGAGCCTATAATCTGTTTGGGATCCTCTGGAACGAAGCCGCAAAGGCTTGATAGAAAGTTAGGCTCGGAGCCTATTTAAAGTGATAGCGCAGTACAGTTTCCCGTTAGCCCGACCTTGAGAATCAAACAATGGTTTAATTTCAAAGCACAAAACTATGAAAAATTCATTCATCGGAATCG
>NZ_JBADWU010000033.1:0-36449 GCF_056203535.1 Candidatus Limimorpha sp.
CACATCGTGACGAGTGGCACAAAGTATGACTATTCCGGGACGGTGTCCGGCTTTTTAAGCATCATCCATGATGAAACCGCCGATGTGGAGGAAAACGGTTGGGTTGTCCGCCCCTACCTCATCTATCCAAACCCGGTGAAAGACAGACTTTCCATACAATTCTCGCCTGATGTGAAATTGGAAAGCATTGAGCTGTACGATGTTTCAGGCCGCTGCGTGGCCCATTCGCACACGGCAGAAATGAACGTGGCAAACCTTCCGCCAGGGCAGTATGTGGCGAAAATCACCCTTGAAGGCGGAAGGGTCTATTCGAACAAAGTGGTGAAGCAATGAAAAAGACAGCAATCAAATTCATCCCTTTGGCAGCAGCGGCGGTCACCGCCGCCCTGCTGCTGGCGGGATGTCAGGAAAAAAGCTGCAAGCAAAGTCCTGCGCAAGAGAAATCTGAAATCCAAATCCAGACTCCAGCCTCTACCGACTCCTCGGAAATGGACGAGGATACGCATCATAGAATTATTCTGATAAAGTCCACGAATGCGAATGGGTGTACGGAGAAGTGATGGGCGTTAAGCCTCAATCGCCATGATTTTGAGAAAGGTCGACATGTGAAACACATATCGACCTTTCTCAGTATGATGCTTTCGGTTGATAGAAGTTATCATTGTCGGTCGGATGGACAAACAGAATGCAGATATGACAGGCAAGGTTTTGTCGTGTCACAATCTGTTGGAACGTAGAGACGCACAGCCGTGCGTCTTTATGTTCCAAAGTTAGATTACGTTGGGCAAACAGCAGAAAAGGCTGGCCAAATCGGTCAGCCTTTTGTCGTAATATTGCGGTTTTGGCTTTATTCCACAATCGTCATTTCGTCAACCAAATGTTTGGCACCGGCGAACTTGTCGATGATGAAAAGCACATAACGGATATCGACTGAAATGTTGCGGCAGATGCTTGGGTCGTAGATGAGGTCGCTCATCGTGCCTTCCCAGCAGCGGTCGAAGTTAAGACCTAAGAGTTGACCTTCGGCATTCAGAATCGGACTGCCCGAGTTGCCGCCCGTGGTGTGAACGCTGGCCGTGAAAGCAACGTGCATCGAGCCATCCTTGTCGGCATAGCGGCCATAATCCTTGTTGTTGTAAAGTTCCTTCAGGCGTGGTTCAACCACATAATCGTAAATGTCAGGGTTTTCCTTTTGCATGATGCCTTCCAAAGTGGTGAAATGGCGGTAGTTCATGCCGTCTTTCGGCTTGAAGCCTTCCACTTTGCCGTAAGTCACGCGCAAGGTAAAATTAGCATCAGGCGAGAAACGCTTTTCGGGTTCCTCCATCTCCATTTGGCCACGCATGTAGATGCGCTGTAGGCTGTCGTTCTCCCTGTTGAGGCTGACTTGCTTTTCGAAAACACTTTCGCGATAGAAATCAATGATGTTTTGGTAGACCTGCAATGCCGGATCTTTTTGCAGTTTCTTGGCATCCTTTGCCTTGAAATTGTCGAGCAATGCGTTGACCGATGCTTCGGAAGCCAAAATGGATTTGTCAAACATATTATCGACAAATTTCTGAATGTCAGTGATATTGTTCAAAAATTCTGGGCGGAAATCGGCGGGCTGAGCCTTCATGTATTCGGCAATCAGCATGGCGGCGACTTCCTTATCAATCGGCATGTAATAATCCTTGAAGAATGAATTTGCCGTGCCTTTCAATGAATTAATCATTTTGTCAATTTCTTCCTGAGGCGTTTCCTTGGTCACTTGCGAGAGTTTGGAGAATTTGCCGGCGAAATTCACCAGTTCGATGCGCAATCCCGATTCGGCAATGTAGGTGTAAGCCAACTGATAAGGTTCCAACTCCTTGTAACTCTTTTCAAAAGCACGCAAAAGATTGATGTAAGGATAACGGCTGCGGCTCTTGAGGCACCAATCCTGGAAACTCTTTTCATAGAACCGCTTCTTTTCGATACCCTTGAAATTGTTGATGCCTTCGGTGACACCCATCCATTTTTTCCAGCCGTTGGCGATGTTGGCGTGTTTGGCAGCATACTGGATGCGGACTTTCGGGTCTTGCTCCTGATATTTGTTGTAGATGTCGAGCACCTTGCCGCGAAGGTCAACGGTGATAGGGTCGGTGAGATTGGCTTCCTGGTCGATGGCGACGGCAGGAAGATATTCGCTGGTGTAAGCCGGATAGCCGAAAACGAAAGCAAAATCGCCTTCATTGGCGCCTTTCAATGAAATGTCGAGATGCTTGACAGGCTTGTAAGGCACGTTGTCGCGGCTGTAGTCTGCCGGTTTGCTGTCCTTGTCGGCATAGATGCGGAAAATGCTGAAATCGCCAGTGTGACGAGGCCAGACCCAGTTGTCGGTGTCGCCGCCAAACTTTCCGATGTTGGATGGTGGACAGCCCACAAGGCGCACATCGCGGAACACTTCGTTGAACAACAGGTAATATTCATTGCCCAAGAAGAAAGGTTTTATGCTCACTTTGTATTCCGTCTGTTTTTCAATTTCCTCCACAATCTTTTTGATGTTGTCGTCGATTTTCGCATTGCGGTCGGTTTCCATCATATCTTCGGTGATGCCGGTCAGTACTTTTTCGGTAACATCGCGCATCTCACGCAAAATGGTGACGGTGAGGCCAGGGCAAGGCAGTTCTTCGCCCTGATTCATAGCCCAGAAGCCATTGGTGAGGTAATCGTGCTCCACGCTGCTGTGGCGCTGGATGTAGCCGTAGCCGCAATGGTGATTGGTAAGCAGTAGACCTTGGTCGCTGACGATTTCACCCGTGCAGCCGCTGCCAAACAGCACGATGGCATCTTTCAGGCTGCCGTGGTTGATGGAATAAATGTCGTCGGCAGTGATTTTCATACCCATTTCCTGCATTTCCTTTTCGTTGTATTGCAACAACATAGGAATCCACATTCCTTCGCCTGCAAACAAAAGGCAGGAAGGAAACAAGACCAAAAAGGTCAAAAGAAGTGATAATCTTTTCATAGTGTGTTAAATTTGTGGCAAAGGTATGAAAGATAGTTCGATTATCATAATTTTGTGGCCTGGAACATTTTTAGAAAAAACTATGCTGTTTAAACTTATAACCTTGCAACCTCTTTCCACAATCGACAATTGTACTATATTTGTCGCATAAATGATATGATCAAATTCAGATTACTAAACTATCATGGGAACCGCGATGTTTATAGGTGCCATTGTCAGATGGCTATTTAAAGGCTGTAAAACCAAACTTAGAGATGAAATAGATGGAAATTTTGAGCCGAAAATATTATGGTCTTACGACTTTGAAAACTGTATCATAGGGCTTTTGATATGTATTGTCATAATTGCTCTTATGGCGATGGCATCTGCAAGTTGAATCTTTTTATTATAAGTAACCATTCGAAAATATTCTGCAAAAAAACTTCTCATTTCGAGAGGCTCAATGAGCTGAAAACCAGATTTTTGACACCCTTTTCCAAGGGTGTGACGATGTCGAAGCATTGTGTTTTTTATGTAAACTAATTTTGCTCACCTATTAACCTATGGTTTGAACCAAATTCTTCCAAAATTTGTTATCTATTTGGAACAAAAAACTATCTTTGCAAAATCAAAAAAGTCATTGAATTATGCATTATTTGTTAATCCTTTTCATCGTTTCGCTGCTTGCTTCAAGCGTGGGTTTCAAGTATTTCATCTATTTTTTCAGCATCGGCTACGGCTTTGGCATTGCTGCATTGGCTGCCACAATTGCCATTATTTTCTGGGGTTCGCTCAGCCTGCCGACCATTGTTCTTTGTCTGGTTCTGTTTGCCTACGGCTGCCGATTGGGCATTTATCTTTTCAAGCGCGAACGGAAAAGTGCCGACTACCGCAAAATCCTTTACGACCCATCCTTGCAGGAGAAAAAGCCCGTTTTTGAAGTGATGATGGTTTGGATTTTCTGCGCCATTCTTTATGTGGCCGAAATCAGTCCTGTGGCTTTTCGCCTGAGCAATACCGCTGAAAATCTTCCGATTAGTGATGTGTGGGCTTGGATTGGTGCCGTGCTGATGGTTGCCGGTGCTTGCCTCGAAGCGGCTGCCGATGCTCAGAAAAGCGCTGCCAAGAAAGTCAATCCGAAGCGATTTGTCGACACGGGATTATATAAGATTGTTCGCTGCCCGAATTATTTGGGCGAAGTCACCTTGTGGACGGGCTGTTTCCTGACTTGCATCGGTGCAAGTTGCAGCACGTGGCAATGGATTGTGGCCGCCATCGGTTACATCGGCATCATCTATGTGATGTTCAGCGGTGCGCGCCGTTTGGAACTCCGACAAATTACAACTTACGGCAACGACCCTAAATATCAGGAATATGTCAAGAAAACGCCAATCCTGATTCCTTTCCTGCCAATTTACAGTCTGGCCAAATATAAATGGCTGCAAGCGTAAGAAACCTTAATTTCGGTGAATCAATTCGCCAAATATTATAATTTTCGATGAATTTGTTCACCGATTTTATGGATTTTTAAAATTTTCCCACTCTTTTTTCCGCGAAGGGTGCCGTTTGCAAGCTCACTCTGCCTTTCGCTGTATTAGACTGCCCTTTCAGGGCGGACGCGTAACCAAAACTTTGTTCCTACCTTTTTTCTTTGAAACAAAAGCTCATGGAGGCAAAAATTCCTGATTTCTCAGACTTTTCACTTAGAAACTCTGAAACTTTTTCCTCCTAACTCCTAATTTCTCACTTCTAACTTTTCCACTTTTCACTTTCCACTTTAACACTTCTACACTCCAAAATGATAATTTCCCTATTTTTGCGCCATGAAATTCAAATCGTCTTGCATATTGATTGCGGCTTTAACCTTTTTCGCTTGGTTTCCATCGTGCGGTGAAAACAAAAACGAAAAGGCTGAAAACCATTATGTTATCGCAACTTTGCGCGGTCCTTCTTCAATGGGAATGTTGCAATTCATCGACAGCGTGAAGCAAATGGAAAATGCCAATGTCGAGATTCTGGTTTTCGATGAGCCGCTGCAAGTGCGCAAAATGATGCTCGACGGCAGCGCCGATTTTGCCAATCTGCCCACTACAATGGCAGCCTTGCTTTACAACAAAGGCATTGATTATCACTTTGCTGCGGTGCCGGTTTGGGGAACGCTTTACCTCTGCGGCAACGACAGCACCATCCAGTCGTGGGACGACTTGAAAGGCCGAAAAGTCTATCTGATGGCCAAAGGCATGACGCCCGATGTGATGTTCCGCTATCTTATGACCGAAAATGGCCTCAAACCCTACGAAGATGTAGATTTGGACTACCGTTTCCCGACGCACATCGATTTGGCGAATGCCACAATGGCGGGCCGCGCCGATTTGAGCGTCATCTCTGAACCTTACCTGAGCATGGCTTTGGAGAAAAATCCATCATTGCATATCTTGTTGAATCTCAGTGAAGAATGGCAAAAAACCAAGGGAATTCCTTTGGCGGAAACGGCTTTCATCTGCCGCGCCGAAATCGCTGAAAACCAAAAGGAAGTTGTCGATGCCGTTGTGCAAGCCTACGCAAAATCGGTGGATTGGGCGAATGGCAATGTGAAAGAAGCAGCGCAATTGGCTGTGAAATATGGCATTATTGACGATGCGATTGCAGCTGAAAACTCCATTCCGCGTTCCCATCTCCGCGTTGCCGCTGCAAAAGATGTGCAACAGCAAATTGAAGATTATCTCCGTGTGTTTTATGAATTGGATCCACAAATCATAGGTGGCAAGATGCCTAATGCAAAATTCTATGAATAAAAAGAAAACCTATATTGGCATAACCTCCGTCGCCGTGATGCTGGCGCTTTGGGAAGTGGCTGCGCTTCGCATCGGCTCCGAGCAAATCATGCCGGGACCTTGGGCGACTTTGTTGGCCACAATCCGGCTTTTTGCCGAAAAGGATTTCCTTTTAGTGGTCGGCAACACGCTTCTGCGCGGCTTGATTGGCTTTGCCATTGCCTTGGTTTTGGGTGTCGGTTTAGGCATTTGGGCAGGCGTAAATGAAAAATTTGAGGCCTTCTTGCGCCCTTGGATTGTGGTGATGCGTTCCATTCCCGTTGTGGCATTCATCCTTCTGGCCTTGATATGGTTCAAATCAGGTTCAGTGCCTGTGTTTATTGGCATTCTCACCATGTTTCCGATGATTTGCACCAATGTCATCGAAGGCATCCGCAATGTGGACGGCAAACTGATTGAAATGGCGCGGTTTTACCATGTCAGCGAGAGCCGCATCATCAAGGAAGTGTATGTACCCGCCATTGCGCCTTTTGTGGTGAGTGGCATTTCGAGTGCTTTCGGCATTGGCTGGCGCGCCATCGTGATTGGCGAAGTGCTCAGTCAGCCGGAATTCGGCATCGGCAGCCGGATGCATGCGGCGCAGTCGTTCCTGAATGTCGATGTGCTGATAGCCTGGACCTTAATCGCCATTCTGATTAGTTTTCTCTTTGAAAAACTCATCCGTTGGGGCGAGAAGAATTTGATAAAATGGAAATGACATGGCATTGGAACTGAAACATATCAGCAAGCAATTTGACGGCAACGTCGTTTTCAAGGATTTCGACATTGCCTTTCAAGAAGGCGTGATTTCCTGCATCCTCGGTCCTTCGGGTTGCGGCAAGACCACTTTGCTCAACATGATGGGCGGGGTGACAGCAGCCGATGGCGGCGATTTCAGCAGCCTCAACGGCAAGCGTTTTTCCTATATCTTTCAGGCGCCACGATTGATGCCATGGAAAACCGTTGCGGAAAACATCGGTTTTGTCATGGATCGCAACCTTACGGCTTCCGAACGCCAGCAAAAACTTGATTATCTGCTACAAATGGTCGAAATGGACCATTATGCACAATATTATCCTTCGCAGCTCAGCGGCGGCATGGCGCAGCGCGTTTCCATTGCAAGAGCCTTTGCCATCGATTCTGATGTCATCCTGATGGACGAACCTTTTTCGGGCCTCGACATCACTTTGAAGAAAAACATCATGGAGCGTTTCGTGGAGATTTGGAAACGCGACAAACGCACGGTCATTTACGTCACGCACGACATCGACGAAGCCCTGCTGCTCAGCGACGAAATCATCGTGTTCAGCAAGGCTCCAGTCAAGATTGTTGCGCAAACGCAGGTTGACAAAGACAACCTTCTATCGGTTAAAGAATTGATTTTGAAATCGTTGGTGTGATTTTTGTATTTGAGTCTGTAGAGACGTTTTGTAAAACATCTCTACACAGCCAAATAATAATCATTTCCGAACCACAAATTTCACCGTCCGTTGTCCAATGCAGATGAAATACATCCCATCATCCAATCCTGAAACATCGATGATTTGGTTGTCGGCAATGTTGCCTGTCATCACGGTTTGACCGAGCATGTTGCTGATCCTGAATGTGCAGGTATCGCCTTGGCTTTCAATGTATAAGGTGCCGTTGGTCGGGTTTGGATAAAGGGCGAAGCTTACATTTGTTGTTTCATCAATGCTGGAATGCATTTCTTCATAAACCGCATCGCAATCTTTGTCGCCGTTTTTGAAAATCAGGTTGCCGTCAATCCAGTAGCAGCGTATGCCCTCCACGCGGTGGCTTTTCTTTTCGTTCATCAGTTTTTCGGGGAAGAAACTTGTCAGGTGACCGATGTCGCAGATAATGGTTCCGTTGAAAATGCCGTTGTCGTCGCTGACGCGCTGTATCGGATAAGTCTTGCCATCGTAATGAGTCGTATCGACGGCATCGACGTACATGGCAAGGGTTTCCGCGCCAACCTTAATCTCCCATTCGTCGCCAGGCTCAAGACCAAAATCGTAGAGTTTGGTGAACTCGTTCAAAGTCTTGTTCCACCAGAAGACCTTGTTGTCCTCATTGTAGATGTATTCGTGCGTAACGGTTTGGTGTTCGCCCTTGTCGTAGAGCGTGTTGGTGCGCACAATGATTTTCACGTCCTTATGGTTGATGACCGTGTCGTTGGTGTATTGCAGGTGCTGATAGGTGATGCTGCCGTTGTCGTTCACGATTTCGTAGTACCATTCGGCACCGATAGGCGAAACGGCAGGTTCGAAAAAGGCTTCAAGGTCAATGTCCTGGGTCACGGTGATGGTTCTCGGATTATTGGTGTTGCCATCGCTCCAGTGGCTGAACTGATAGCCGTTTTTCCCGTTGGCCCAAACAATGGCAGTTTCATTTTCCTTGTAAATGCAGTCACCCGAAACCGTGCCTTTTGCATCGTCACAACTGAGGGAAACGAAATATCCGTTTTCCAACTGGCAGGGTGAATAGTAGAAAATGTTGTTTTTATCTATAGGAACGCGTGTGGTATGTGTTTCGGTTATTTTATTGAAAACAGGAATATGATAATCGCTGATAGAAGGATCATGGATACAGAAATCGTACCATATCGAATTGCAAAGCAAAATGTTTTCTATCGGTGTTTCTGCATCGTATGTCATGTTAATCGTTTCTTTGGTTTTGTTCCAATTGCCAGTTTCTGCATCGTACTGCGAATAATTGCCATATAGTGTGCAGTTGCCGTTCTCGTCGTATTCATAACTGAATTTTTCGCTTGGAGTTGTGCCACCATATAACGTTATTTCTTCAAGTCCATATTCGTTGTATGAGAGTGTCGTCTTACACTTTAATACCCAATCAGATTCCTTCCAATCATATAACAAGCTGTCGGTGAGCCTGTCTGATGCGTCGTAATACCATTCATATTTTTTTTGTTCCACCCAGTTTCCGTCAACCGCTTCATAGTGTGTCTGGCTTTCATTCATGTTTGAAGCCGTATAAGTGTATTCCTGCTTTTCAGCGTCCTCCCAATGGTTTTCCGACCAATTTCGCTTCGTGTAGGTTTTCTTGTTCCCATTATCATAATAGGAATATACCAGCTGATAATAAGGCACTAAAACATCATACTCTGGTGACGTAATGGTATATCTGGTTTCAGTTTCCAAAAGATTGGCATCGTTATAAACATAGTCGCTCTTATTTACAAGGTAAAGCGTATTATTTCCTGACAGAGTATAATTAAGCACATTAATCAGGTGGTTGTGCTCATCATATTGGTATTCTTTTCTTTTTGAAACACAGTAATTCCCGCATGTTGAATACCCGAATTCTTCGTATTCTTTGAGATTTCCATGGTCATCATAGACATTCCGTTTGCCAAAACAAATAGATTGTATATAATCGTTTTCGTCCCAAACGTATTGATAATTCAGAGACAAAACCAGATTCCCGTTTTCATCATATTCCAAGTGATCTTTTTCATAAGTAAATTCTTGGTTACTGTAAGGGTAAAGTTGTTTATGTATCCGATCTATGATATTTCCATTTTCATCGATTCGGTAATCATGTTTTTCATTCCGTTGGCCAATCCGGTATTCTACTTGTTGCAAACTGCCATGTTCGGTATTGTAATAAAAATAAGAGTATTTATTATACCCTTTTTTTTCTCCTTGATATTCCACCACGCTATCCAGTTTTTCGGTATAGTTGCGGTTTGCAATCATGCTTGGCCTTTCCTGCGCCCATGCAAAGCTGATGGCTGTCATGCAGATAATCATTGTAAATAATGCGTTTTTCATAATATATAAATTTTAATTTGTTAATATTCAATTGGTTTTCCCATGTGGAGACGTTGCACGCAACGTCTCCACACGGATTTCCAAAGAATCATTTCCGAACCACAAATTTCACCGTCCGTTGTCCAATGCAGATGAAATACATCCCATCGTCCAATCCTGAAACATCGATGATTTGGTTGTCGGCAATGTTGCCTGTCATCACGGTTTGACCGAGCATGTTGCTGATGCTGAATGTGCAGGCATCGCCTTGGCTTTCAATGTATAAGGTGCCGTTGGTCGGGTTTGGATAGAGGGTGATGCTTTCAGAATCTTGTGCTGAGACATTTTCTTCCACATCAAGAATTTCATCGCAATCCGTGTCGCCTTGATGGAAAAACAGATCGTCATTCACCCAGTAACAACGCAGGCTTTCAACAACAAACGGGCAAGATTTTCGCATTATCTTTTCGGGGAAGAAACTTGACAAATGGCCTACGCCACAAACTATGTTGCCCGTGAAAACATCGTTTTCATCGCTGATATGCATCATCTTGAAAGTTCGGCCTTCGTATTCATATTCCGAAACTTCATCAACACGGACAATAATTGACCTGCCACCTTTGGTAATCTGCCATTCATCGCCGACTTCAGCGTTTTGATCGTACAAAACCGTGAAGTTTTCATTTTCCTTGTCCCACCAATACACCACGTTATTTTCCTCGTAAACGTATTCGTGCGTGATTTCCTGATGCTTGTCATACAAAGTGTTGGTGCGCACGATGATTTTCACGTCCTTATGGTTGATGACCGTGTCGCCCTCTTGCTGCAACTGCTGGTAAGTGATGCTGCCGTTGTCGTTTAGGATTTCGTAATACCATTCGGCGCCACCGATAATCATGCCTCTTTCAATGAAGTTGCTGAAATAATTCCACCCGGTAGCGTTTCGGTAAAGCTGGCTCGTTCCGTAAGGAACATAAACATTTGTGGACTCAAAATCATCATAGTCAAAGCCGCATTCATTAAAAGTTGTGGGATAAGCTAATGGTGGCGTCATGGCTTCAGAAATGATGGTATTCAATAAATTGCAATAATTAAATGACTCATTTCCAATTGCTTGAATTGTTCCTGGAATATTGATACTTGTCATTCTGCGATTGGTGAAAGCATAGTTTCCTATTGATGTGATGCCATCAGGGATGATGGTATTCACACTTCCCAAAACCAACTCGTTGGTAGAAGTCTTGATAAGGGCATTGCAGTCGTTTCGGGTGTCGAAATAAGGATTGTCATGATCAACGGAAATGTAAAGCAAAGAGTCGCCGCAATAAGCAAAAGCGTCATCGGCAAGTGTCTGTAACGAACTGCCGATTTCAATTGTGTCGAGACTTCTGCATTCCTTGAATGCTCTTGATTTTATTGTGGTGACAGAATTCGGAATGACCAGTTTAGTAATTGAATTACAATTAGTAAAAGCAAAATCGTCAATAAGTTGTACATCTTCTCCGATATTGAGGTTTTTGAATCTTGGACTGTCGCAGAAACAGGCTTCATCACTGACTATACAATTTATGGCATTAAAGTTCACCGTTTCTAACGCGGTACATTCCCTGAATGCATACTGTTGTATTTCCGTAGTGCCTGTGCCAATGGTGACCGTCGACAAGTTAGTGCAATTACTGAAAGCCGACCATCTGATTTGGATGACGGAATTAGGAATTTCAACTTCAGTAAGGCTGGAACAATGGCCGAAAGCAGAATCCCAAATCTTTTGAAGTGAATCATTAAATGTGACAGACTGCAACGAATGGCAATTTAAAAAAGCCATTCTGCCAATTTCAGTTACATTTTCAGGTATTGTAATTAAAACCAGCGAATTGCATTCCATAAAGCATGCCTCGTCAATGTATAACAAACCAGAAGGAAGAACGATTTCTGTAAATGCAGTTCTGGCAAAGGCTCTTTCTCCAATTATATACATTTGGTCAGGCATTTCGACTGAAGACAAATTGGAACAACCAAAAAAAGCGTGTGAATAAATCGCACAAACCGAATCGCCAACAGTCACAGCCGTCAAGCCAGTGCATTCATAAAAAGCAAATTCCCCGATTGAAACAACCGTGTAATCTACACCGTCATGCGTTACGCTGCTTGGAATGATTAAAGAACCTGTCGGTTTTGTGTAGCCTCCCCAATAGTCGCCCTCAACATGCGGATAAACCACTTCTACAGTTTTGTTTGCATCAGATGTAATTCTGTAGTACAAAGATACCCCTGTTTCACATACCGCCGAAAAGTCGTAATTCTGCTGTGCCTTTCCGATGAAACTGATGGCAAATAATGTCACAAATAATAATACTCTTTTCATAATGTATAAATTTTTAATTTGTTAATATTCAATTGATTGTATTTCTCGTTTGGAGACGTTGCACGCAACGTCTCTACACGGCGTTGACGATTTCCTCGAAGCTGCGCTTGTCGTCGGTCATGTCCATTTTCAGCTGCTTGATGCGCACCTTGCGGCGGTAATACGAATCGGTTTGGGTGTCCAACAGAATGGAAATCACCTGGTTGGAGAAATTCTGCTTTGAGAGACAGCAGATGCGCACATCCCATTTCGAGAGTTTCGGGAAAAGGCTGAGCAGACGCTGTGAGAAACCGTCGTAAACCAAATCGGTCAGACCGATGAAATCGGCCCAGTCGTCCTCGCTGAGCGTGAAGTTCAGCGATTCGGTGGTCACTTCTTCGGTGAGGCTTTTGGCCGTAGCATAGACCTTGTTGCGCAGCAGTATCTGGCTGGTCATCAGCAGTTCCTTTTGCGAAAGGGTCTGGCGGTCTTTGCGCAACTCGTCGTTGGTGCGGATGAGGTTTTCCATGTCGCTCACCAGTTCGTGAATGCGGTTTTGATCGCGCTCAACCTGCCCTTTGAATTGCTCCATCTCAATGCGGTGGTCGGCAATCTTCTTCCTGACAATCAGCAAAATGACAAGCAGCAGGATGACGATGCCGGCAATCAGAAGGTAGAGTTTGAAATCGTGGACGCGGTGAACGGCGTTCATTTCGGCCTTTTGCATTTTCAGTTCATATTCCGCCTTGATGCGCTGCATGGCTTCGGTGTTTTGTTCGGCTTCGCTTTGCATCATGTTTTCAATGAAAAGGTCTTGATATTCAATTGCTTGGTTCAAGTCACCCATATTGTTGCTGATGGCGTAAAGCGTTTGGTAGCACGACATTCTCAATCCTGCACGCTCGCTTCGCAAGGCTTTTTCCAAATGCGTTTTGGCCGTTTCGTATTCGTTGGTGTAGTAATGCAAAATGCCCAAAGTCATGTGGCAGATGTCGATGTCGTTGTCAGCATCGGGCTGGTTTTGAAGCATTTCCAAGGCTTTTGTCACTTCTTCGATGCCTTTTTCAAATTTTCCGATATTCATGTAATAGTCTCTGCCGATTTCCAAATGGAGGTCGCCAAGCAAAGCCTTGTTGTTGGTTTTTTCAGCCAAAACGAAAGCACTGTCGTAGTATGCTTTGCCTTGTTCAAAATCGCCCAACGAGGTGGCGACGCGCCCGCAGTTGCGCAAGGCGGCGGTCAGTTTCGGCTCGTCGGCAAGGCTGCGGAAGCCTTCGACGGCTTGCTGATGTTCGGCCAAGGCTGCCTCAAACAGACCGTGTTTCCAGTACATGGCGCCGAGGTTGTCTTGCAGCTCGCTTCTCAGCATCACGACTTTTTCATCGGTTTGCGGCTTGCATTGCTGCAAGATGAGCAAAGCCTCTGTGAAATCTTCGGCGGCTTCTTCGGTGTTTTTCGTCTGCCGTGCCTCGCAGCCATTATTATATAAGGTGTTGGCCTTTTCGTAGCGTTTCTCAAAACCGTTGCACGAACTCAGCACCACCAAGGCTGCCAGTAGGAAAAATGGAATAGTTTTGTTCGTTGTTCTCATAGTGATTGGATTTTCACATCACAAAATTACGAACAAAAAACATTTGTCAAGAGCAATTGACGGAACGTGCCGCGTTTGTCCATGTTTTTATGAGTTGTCAATAATTTAAAATATTGAATATCAATATTATGAATTGGAAGCAAGACCTGTTTCAGTCCATATTTTTCCCGAAAATGTCAAGATGAAAAACGGTATATTTTTAGAGATTGCATTTGATTTTATTGAGAAATTGTGCCAAATCGTTTGAAACGAGATTCATTGAAAGTAAACCGAAACAGCCTCTTAAAGGTTTTCAATGTTTCTTTTCAAGCCTTCAAAACCAGCACGTTTCACTGCCGATTTGCCGAAAAGTTCTTTAAAATGGTTTTCGTCTAAGTTTTGCCAGTCGGTTTTCCTCAAGGCAAGTAACTTTTCGGATGGCTGGAATTTTTCTTCGCAATTTGGCAATGAAAAACGGTTGTACGGACAGACATCTTGGCAGATGTCGCAACCGTAGATCCAATCGCTGAAATTGGTGTCGGTTTGACTTAAATCGCCTTTGTATTCGATGGTGAGATAGGAGATACATTTGCGTGCATCAAGCTGAAACGGAGCTTTCAATGCACCTGTTGGGCAGGCATCCAAACAGCGCGTGCAGCGTCCGCAATGGTTCGGAATGATTTTGCCGACAGGTTCTGTTTCGACAGGCAGAAGCAATTGACCGATGAAAAAAAATGAGCCTTTTTTCGGGTGAATGAGGCAGGTGTTTTTTCCGATGAATCCTAAGCCGCAGCGCACCGCCCATGCACGCTCAAGAACAGGTGCCGAATCGACGAAAATGCGTGTGTTTTCCAATTTCCCTGTCAGCAATTCTATTTTTTCAAGCAATTGACGGAGCTTCTGTTTCACCACTTCGTGATAGTCGTCGCCATAGGCATATTTGGAAATTTTGTAATTATTGTCCGAGGTTAGGATTTGCTTTGGATAATAATTGTAAAGTACTGAAACAACGGTTTTTGTACCTTCGTTAAGCAATCTCGGGTCGTAACGCTTTTCCTTGTTGCGCGTGAGATAATCCATTTCGCCCTGACAATTTTCACTGAGCCATTTTTCTACCTTTTCGGCATCATCTTTTAAAAAATCGGCTTTTGCAATGCCACAAGCATCAAAGCCGAGCTTTTCGGCCTGAGTGATGATGTGTTGGGAAAGGCTGGTGAGCATGAAAGCGATAAGCTTTAAGCTAATGGCTAATGGTTAAGAGCTAAAGGCTAAAAGCAAATCAGAACGGAGCGATGGTGAAACCAACCGAAAGCGGGCAAATGGCTGGTGCTTCATGTCCTAATTCGAACACGCGCGACATTTGGTAGGAGCAATAGGCGCTAATCCACTTGTAGCCAACACGGAGGGTTGCAGCGTAGGAATAGCGTTCCAAATTCTTGATGCCGCAGTATTTTTCGCGAATGGTCACGCCGTCTTCATTAGGTCCCACATATTTTGTCTTGCCAGCAACACGGATACCGAACTTGAAACCAACACCTATTTTCCAAGCGTCCTTGATGCGGAAACGGAGTTCCAAAGGAATGTCGATGTAAGTCGGATTCACTTTGTAACGCTTGAAGTTCTTTTCACCGCGATATGGTATAAATACAAGTGTATCAGTGGCATACGGGTTGTCGATTCGGCTATAGGAATAGTAATTATGTGAACTCAAGCCTGCACCAATGCTGACGGTATGTTTTGTGCTTTCGCCCAAAGGAAAGTTGTAGGTCAATGCCATGCTGAAACCTTGGTTGAAGCCACGGGCATCCCAATTGTCGTTGGTTTTCAGCTGAATGTCAGAGAAAAAGTCGAAATTCATGGTGACTTTGTTGTCCGTTTTGTTGGCAATCAGTTGGGCGTATGAACCTATTGAAAGAATCAAGGCAATGAGTGTAAATAATACTTTCTTCATGATATGTCTGTTTGCTTTTGAAACGACAAAAGTAGGAATATATTTTGGAATTTTTGAAATAAAACGAAAAATCAAGTTTTTGGAAACTCAAATTTAGGCAATGTCAATCGGATTTCAACCTCGGTGTCAATCGTTTTCGGGATGACTTTTGATAAATCAGATGGCTTTCAAAACAAGATTATCGATTTATTTTCAAATATTTGCGTTTCAAAAATCAATTTTCATGCACTACGTTTGAGCCGCCTGAGCATTTGCAATGGCTTGTGTCGGCATTGCCTGTGTAATGGATTGTGCTGGAGCCTGATAAATCGCAATCAATCATGTCGTTGCACTGGATTTGAATGGAACTGCCCCCGGAAAGGTCGCCGTCGAGTTCGTCGCAAGCAAAGGCGTAACCGTCATCGGCTTTCGAAGCCGTGATTTTTGAAGCACCGGAAAAGTCAACATCAACAGATTTCGCAAAGCCCCTCAATGCAAGTGTGGACGCGCCTGAAGCGTCAATGTCGAGTTTTCCATTGCTAATGATGAAATCGCCTGTCACACTTGAAGCACCCGACAAGTCCATTTCCAAATTGTCCGTTTCGATGGATTTTGCCGAAACAAACGATGAAGAGCCGCTCAATGTCACCTTGTTCAGACCGTTTCGGAACGGAACCAGAATCTCCGTTGAAAAGTTGACGAGAATACCTGACGGATAGCTGAATTTGAGCGTCTGGCCCTGTTTGTCAACTTTCAGATGCGGCAGCGCGTTGGCGTCGGTTGTGGCAACAATCTGGTCGATGGAATCGCAGAAAGACACATGAATGTCGTTGTGTGCCTCGATTTTGCTGAAATCGTTGACTGTGAATGTTTTGCTTTCATTGTAACCTGCCAAATTGATTTTCTTGCACGAAGCGAAAGTGGTTAAAAGGCAGAATGTTAATAGTGTCGCTTTTTTCATTTTGTTGATGATAGTTCGATATTTTATCGTTGCAAAATTACTTTTATTTCAATGATTGAACTTGTAAAATATGGACATTTTCGTGTGGTTTGGCAAAATAGCCTACATTTCCATTATTTTTGTAACCGAAATCCAAATCAAATGATTGACGATGCGATAAAAATCAGGATGGTTGCTCCCGCTGTTGCGCTCAGGAATTTCATCAAAACATATTGGGTGTTAAGCAGTTACGATGGTTTGCAACATGTGCAGCACATTGTTCCGAATGGCTGTGCGGGCATCATTTTTTATCGTTTGGGCGATGTCACGATGAGCGGTGCCGGCGAAGCCAATGCAGCATTGGCAGGCACAACCATGAAGCCGATTGAAATCCTGAGAAAAGGTCAAGCCGAGATGATTGGCGTGCAATTCAGCGAGTTCGGTTTGCGCGTGCTTTTGGGGTTTCCAGCCGATGAAGTTTATCAAAAGGTGAGCCGATTTGATGCTTTCAGCGACAAAGGCCTGATGGAATTGGAAGACCGAATCATGACGGCGGCCAGTGTGCCGCAATGTTTTACATTGCTTGATTCTTTTTTCCTGAAACAGCTTGCAAAAACCAAAATGAATCAATTCAACTTACAGAGAATCAATTCAGTATTGAAAAACATCAAGGCTTGCCCAGAATCATTCAACATGAAAGACTATGCTTCGGCAGCTTGTGTAAGTCCACGGCAATTAACAAGAATTTTTGAAGAATATGTCGGCATTTCGCCAAACGATTTGTTCCGCCTTTACCGTTGCAATTCGGCCATAGCAAAAATCCGAAAAGTCAAGGAATCGGGCTATAAGTTGACGGAAATCGCCTTCGAATGCGGCTATTACGACTTGTCGCACATGAACGCGGAATTCCGTTCCATTTGCGGCGCAACGCCGAAAAACATTTTGCTGAGTTCGCAAACCGAGCGCGGCAACTATTCCTGGGGCTTGGAACGCGAGTAACGACTAACCCAACAAAGCATGAAATTGCGGCATGTAAACACCCGCATTACGCTCAATGAGCAAGGTTTTCAATCCGGAATAAGGGCGAATCATTCCCGTAACTTCTTCAAGATTAGCATTTTCGCCAAAGTATTCCTTGACAAAATATTTCCAGAATTCGTTAGCACTTGCCAGTTCCATGTGGAAGTTTTCGCGCACGAAATCCTCGTCATCATAACGGCAGGTCAAAAGCACTTGGCCGAGGTCGAAATACGGATGACCATAAGCGAAATCGCCGAGGTCGATGAAATATTTCTTGTTGCCAGACATGATGGCATTGCCAAAATGCAGGTCACCATGCAAAGCGGTGTCGGTGTCGGGAATGGTTGCTATGAAATCTTTTACCCATTGGCGTTCGTTTTCAGTGAAATACGGATTGTTTTCCAACATTTCGAGGTTCACTTCCTTCATGTTTGGGAATTGCGTTTTGTCGATATGTGTGGCATGTAGTTTCAGGCACATTTGGGCAAATTCGCGGGCGTATTTTTCCACACGATGTGGTTCCTCACCGATGGCGCGGGCAAAGGATTTCTTTCCTGCAATGCGTTGAAAGCGAATACCGTAGCGTCCATTTCCATCAGTGATGAAATCGCCGGGCTTGGGGGTTGGAAGACCTATGTCATAAACTTTTTGGGCCAGAATCAATTCGTTTTCAACGATTTCGTAAGGCGCAGAGGCGAAATAGAGTTTCATCATGGCATCGGGATCGGCTTTATGGTAAAAGCTTTCGCCATTGGCGCCTTCGCCGGAATGGATATAGTCGTAAGTTGATGAGTTTAGGAATCATAATATATTGAATAATTTATTGTTAATCAGCGTCTTCATCGGGTTCAACATGGATTGCAATCAATGTGTCGGCTCCATATTCCTGGCGCAAGGCCGCTTCAATTTTCACGGTAATGTCGTGCGCTTCGGCAACGGACATCATCGGGTCAAGGACAACGTGCGCATCAATAATGTAGTTTTGTCCGTTGCGGCAAGTCCGCAAATCGTGGACGTTTTCGACCTTCTCGACGGATTGGATGATAACCATGATTTGGCTTTCGATTTCATCGGACAGAGAGGCATCGGTCAGTTCGTTCAGGGCGGGAATCGAAATCTTGACGGCCACCACAATGATGACGATGCTGATGATGCAACCCACAATCGGGTCGAGGACGGTCCATTTGCCGCCCAGCAAAATGGCACCGCCAATGCCGACAAGCGAACCGACCGACGACAACGCATCGGAGCGGTGATGCCAGGCATTGGCAATCACGGCCTGACTGTCGACGGCTTTGCCGACACGCGCCGTCCATTGGTAAAGGATTTCCTTCATGGCGATGGAGATGACGGCAGCCCAAAGGGCTATCATGCTTGGCTTTTCGATGGTGCCGCCGCCAATGACGAAGCGTATGCTTTCGATGCCTTTCGACATCAAGCCGACACCTACGACCAAGAGCAAGAGGCTGACTACCAGCGTGGCCAAAGTCTCGAATTTTCCGTGGCCGTAGTCGTGGCTTTTATCCTTGCCTTTCGACGAAATCTTCACCATGACCAAAACCACGGCATCGCTGATGAGGTCGGTCAGGGAATGGACGGCATCGGCGGTCATAGCGGCACTTTTGCCGAAAATGCCGGCAAGGAATTTCACCAAAGTCAACAGCAGGTTGGCAATGGCGCCCCAAAGGGTTACGTTCGTTATGCGTTGGTTGCGGGATTTATTCATGATTTTATTCATACTAAATTGACAAAATCGCTTAATGGTCGGATTTTTGCCCTATATGTGTTGATGCGTTCTTTAATGTTGGTGACTTTTTCAAAATTCACTTCTTGCGATTTATCGAAATGAAGCACAATATAGTATACAGCATGTTCAGGATTAAATCCATGTTTTATCAATGTTTCGCGTGTCCATATTTGGAAGGTTCCTTCCTTCTCTAATTTGAATAATTGGCAGTTCTCGCCATTTGTGTGCAAAAGAACATACTTCATTCGTTCAAAACCATTCGCAATTTGCAGCGAGCCTTTAGATTCGCCTGCACGCAAGTAGCAGATGCCTTTTTCAATCATCATTTTGCGTTTGTCGGCAGGAGCATGATTTACAAGAACCATTGATTCATTGGAAGATTCCGCCATTTTTCGCAACATTTTTCGTGCTATTTCTGCATCATCTATTTCTTGACGACGACGTGTCCCTAAATCTAAATATTCCTTTTCTTGGTCTATTCCAATAAAATTTCTACCTAACAAATTAGCAGCAATTCCTGTAGTGCAGCTTCCAGCAAAAGGATCAAGTATTACATCTCCTTCATTGGTAGAAGCCAAAATGATACGGTATAATAATTTTAATGGTTTTTGTGTAGGGTGTTTGCCACAGGTCTTTTCCCACAATCCTACAGCCGATAATTTCCACACATCCGTCATTTGTTTGTCACCATTCAAACGTTTCATTACATCGTAGTTGAATTTGTGAGGAACTTTTTCTGATTTCCTAGCCCAAATAATCAGTTCGGTTGAATAAGTAAAATAGCGACAGCTAATGTTAGGCGCAGGATCTGATTTTTGCCAAGTAATATAATTAAGGATTTTATATCCCAGCTCTTTAAGACAACGCTGAACAATAAAGATATTATGATAAGTTCCACTAATCCAAATAGTTCCATTATCTTTCAACTTTGACCGACAGACCGATAACCATTCTTTATTGAATTGATACATGTATTCAGGCGTGCCGCCTTTATCCCAATCTCCTTTATCAACACAGACCATCCGTCCATTTTTGCAGCTGATTCCACCGTTGCTAAGAAAATATGGAGGATCGGCAAAAATCATGTCAACATTATTATCGGGAATGTTTTTGACCAGTTCCCGACAATCGCCTTGATGAAGGGTAAAATTGAAATAATTATTCATTTTTAAAACAAGTTATTCCAATGAGTTAAGTAAATCCTCATAAGCTCTCCACGACATCAATCTTCCTTCTCCATTAGGATAATTAACATCTTCTTGACCCCAAATCCATTTATATGCTTTAATTAATTCCTCTGGATTTTCTCCACAAGAAAAACTCAATGCATTTATTTCATCAAGAAAACCGTTAGGTTCTTCTCCATGGAATGTCCGTTCCAACAACTGTATGAGTTTCTTTCCACCTTGTTTGCTCGAATTACATTTTTCGGTAACATCATCTAATATCTGTTGATGGGTTATTTGCCAAAGAGAAGCATTTGATGGGTCATAAATAAAAACCATTATGTCTTCTTTTTTTGGATGTCCAAACACGGATTTTCCACCAGGTTTTGTAATTACAATTTTCCGTCCATCTGCACATCGTTCAACTTCATAACCTCTATAAGGAATATTGATAATTTCTTGTGCAAATTTTCCTTTTTCGGCATTAGCAATAGAAATCTCTTTTAAATCTATTGAATGAATATATAAATTCTTTTTTGCCATATCTATCTGATCTGTTTAATAAAGTTTTCCAAATTCGTCAAATTATAAACACTTGGAATAATGTTATACGCTTCTTGCAACTTATTCTTTGCCTTTTCCCATCCAATTCCATCTGTTATCCAAACAAATTCAAAGCCATCAACTGAATTGATTTTTGGTGCAATATCAGAATAAGAACGAGCTACTTCATTCAACTTTGAACCTCCACCACTATAAAAGTTGACTTCTATCAGATACTTCTTTTGAGCAGTTTCTACCACAAAATCAAAACGTTTCTTGTCATCACCCAATACCTTTGTAATACTTTGCCATTCACAGGAATAGACCTCTTGGCGATAATCAACATTATTTGCATCAAAAATTTTTGCAACAGCTTTTTCCATTATGTGTCCGCTTCGATTCTTACGAGCATTGGTGTCGAGACCTGTCTCTATGCCAAAAACATAATCGACAAGGTCTTTGATTTTTTGCTGTTGGAATACTTCTGTTAATCCTGTATTGTCGAGAAACTCCATTACACCATCAACAGACTGGAAAAGAGTGTCCAAAACAATACAATTCCCGATAGAATCAATAACTTTTTTCTGACCTTCACTGCGTACAGCAATCAATATATCCATGACATTAAAAGCCGTTTTATCCCTTTTCCAGATTGTTTCCACCGCATTACGCATATCAGATGCACCAATAAGACTATTCAACATACAAAGGCTCAGTTTTATGTTATTCACATTTTCTGAAATCTTGTCAAAATCACAGAAAAAATCCAATGTCTGATTTGTCTCTTTCAATTGAGACATAAAGGCTGAAAACTGTTCGTCAGTGTGTGCTTTCATATTTCTTCGTCATTTTGTTAGCTAAGATAACATTTCCTGATTATCTATCATTAATACATCAAGAAATTCAATTCCCATTTTTCGGGCGGCTGCAAATCTGTGCTGCCCATCTCTGATATAATATTCGGGGTCAACCCAAATCGGTTCCCAACCTTCGATGTGGAAATTATACACTATGTTATCAACTGTAGAATCACAAACATCATTTGCGTAAGCCAGTCGTTTTTTGTCTACTCTGAGTTTGTAAATTGAAACTTTTCTTTCAATGTGCCCTATGAGTTTGTATGAAGGAAATTCGTATAATATGGGAATGTAATTCGGTTTGGAAAAATTATCAATTAATAGCTCTGTTAATTTGCCGCGTTTTTTAGCGTTACAATTCACCATTCTGTTTGCGTAAACCCGTCGAATCTGATAATTGGAATATAATTCGTCAAAAAAACTGTCGTCGGGATTAGCATTTTTACTATCGGAATTGCTCAACATAAAACGAATTCCCAGACTGTCAATAAGATGGCAAAAATCTCTTAATCGGATTTGTTCGCTGTCATCAAACGAATCTTTGGTATAGTCATTGAAACTTGAAGTTCCTCCCAACGGGCGATATGGCGGATCAAAATAGAAAAACGAGTTAGCTTTCGCTTTGACCAAAGTTTTTTCAAAATCTCCTGTCAAGATTTCTACTTTCTGCAACAATTTGCTATCTGCATAAATGGTGACAGGATCACAAATCATCGGCTTTTCGTACTTGCCAAAAGGAACATTAAACAGTCCCGATTTATTTACACGATACAAGCCGTTGAAACAAGTTCGGTTTAAGAAAAAGAAAAGCGTTGTGTTTTCGATACTATCAAGTTGCTTGGTATTGAATCTATCACGCATTTTTAAAAAAAACTCTTTGCGAGATTCTTCCGTCTGAAGTGCATAATAGTCTTTCTGAATGTCAGCAAGCGCCCGAACTAAATTGTCTGGATTCTTTTTGACGACTTCATAACAAGTAGTCAAATCTGGGTTAATGTCGTTGATTGCAGCTGAAGTGATATTGGAGTGTTTTTGCAACATATGGAAGAGCATAGCTCCTCCACCCACAAAAGGTTCTATGTAAGTAACATTCTCCCATTTATCAAAGTCAGCTGGAAGCATTGCTTCGAGTTGTTCTATGAGCTGCGTTTTCCCGCCCACCCATTTGATGAATGGTTTTGCTTTCATTTTATAAATTGCTATTTATGCGATGCTTTTTTTGTCAATTCGGTTTGTTATCAAACGCAAAATTACGAAACATAATATTTCAAAAATTCAAACCAAGGTAACTTTTTTTGATATACGTCTATTTCATTTATTCACTACAGGAAGAGACATATATCTATAACTTACTTGGTTTCTCCAACTATAGTTGGAGATTTTGTTTTTACGCCAATCTTTTCAGCAATTCCACTGTCACTTTCCAAATGTTGTCGGCGGTGTCGAGGTTGACGCGCTCGGAAGTGGAGTGCGGTTCGATGATAAGCGGGCCGATGGAGGCGATTTCCACACCTGGGTATTTCTGCACATAATAAGCGGCTTCCAGCACAAAGTGCATAGCGACTTTCTTCGGTTCAAAGCCAAGCACATCCTTGAAAGTCTGGCAGGTAAGTGCCAACAGCGGCGAGTCGGGGCGTTCCACCCAAGCGGGCGTATCCATCAAGAGTTGGACATTTTTTGCGCCGTGTTTCTTGAAGGTTTCCGTAATGCTCTGCCCAAGTTTGCGCATCTCCTCATTGCTGAAACTGCGCGAGTGGCACGAAATGGTCACTTCGTTAATCTCGGTGCAGATTCGGCCTGCGTTGTTGCTCGTCATCACCGTGCCAGGCATGTCTTCGCGCATGGCAATCATGCCGACTGGCAGTTCCTCAACGGCTTGCATGATATCGCTGGCATTGCCCAAATACTGTTTGCGGAGCTCAGCTTCTTCGCAGCGCATATTGATGGCAGCATCGGTCTGCGCATATTTCTTTTGCAGCATGGCATCGTATTCCGCAGCGGCATTTGCCAAGGCATTTCCGTTTTCGGGTTTTATGGCAAGCACGACCTCGGCCACCGAAGAAATGGAGGCATTCGCCGTGCCGCCATTGATGGCGCAAATCAACATATCATTATCAGCCAAACCGTTGATGAAATGACAGATTTCCTTATTGGCGTGGCAACGGCCTTTGTTGATGTCGACCCCCGAATGACCACCCAAACCGCCATCCATCACGATGCGACGGAAGACATAACCTTCGGGAATGGGCTTCCAATCAGCCTCGAAATGAGCGATTTGCAGATAAGCGCCAGCGGCACCCACTGTGATTTCATTGTAGGCTTCCGAATCGAGGTTGATGACTTTGCGGCCACGGATGAAATCGGTGCTGAGAGCCTCGGCGCCGCTCATGCCGTCTTCTTCGTTAGTGGTGGTCAGCACTTCCAATGGGCCGTGAACGATGCTGTCGTCGGCCAAAATGGCCAAGGCCATGGAAAGACCCATGCCGTTGTCAGCGCCAAGCGAAGTGCCTTCGGCCTTCATCCAGCGGCTTTCCGTTCCGTCAGGATTTTTGACGATTTCGATATATGGTCTGATTTCATCATTGAGCGGGTCAAATGGATGACCGTCACGCAGATAGCCGTCTTTTGCCACACAAACCATGTCCATGTGATTGAGAATTACGACGGGTTCGGCATTTTCGTGGCCAGGCGTGGCATCCTTTTCAATCACGACGCAGTTCTGCACATCGCGGCGGTAACGCAAACCGTGACTTTCGGCAAAATTGCAGAGGTAATCGGCCACGCGCTCTTCGTGATGTGATGGTCGTGGCGTGTTGTTCAGCTGATGAAAAATATCGTAAAATGTTTCGTTGTTCATAATTGAATTGTTTTTAATATGTTGACTTGCAAAGATAACAATAATGTTTGATTTGAAAACAATCTGTTAAATTGATCAGTATTATCTTTTCAAAGTACGCAAATACTTCTTCTGTCCGTCGCTAATCCGATAGCTTTCGCAGGCTTTCTGAATGGTCTTGTTATGCACCCATGTTGGTAGAGACGCGGTTAATCGCGTCTCTACATCATTTTGCAGATATACAATCGTCTCGTCCCATTGCTTGGCCAAAGCCGTGGCGAAAAACCACGCAATCATCATGTTGACGTAATATTCCTCGCTGCGCACGGTGGCTGGAATTTCCAGATATTCAGCTTTGAAATCATCGTCCAAGTAATGGCTCATCAGCATTTCGATACCGAAACGGATGGTGTAGGTTTTGTCGGAAACCGTCCATTCGCGGATTTTTTCCATCAGTTCGGTTTTGTGTTTCTTGAAAACCTTCGGCGACATGATGTCGCACACCGCCCAGTTGTCGACAAAAGGCAGAAATCGGTCGGTTTCCTCGATGCACTCCTTATAGTCCTTGATTTCGGAAACCAGAAGTCCGTGGAGCATGTTTTCATCGTAATACTGATGCGGCAAATCGTGGATAAACTGCTCGTGTTCAGGGTCTTTGATATATTCCTTTGCTACTTTGCGCACATTCGGCACGCGCACGCCGATGAATCTGTCCGCTGGAATTGTCGGTGTCAGTTTCGCCTGAAATGCGGCATATTCCTTGTCTTGCAATTCAAAAAGTCGAGTTTGGATGTTCATTTTATGATTTCTTTTCGATTTAAAATTAGCGGCAAAATTAGAATTGTATTTTAATTCTACCAAAAAAATTGAAATCAAGAAGATGCCATCGACACACAAAACGGAGGAAAGATTGGCTTTCATTACAAAAATGAAGGCAAAACACCACTCATTATTACAAATGTGTTGACTTTGTGTGGCTGCATCGAAAAAGAAACTGTTTTTTGTATTGTTTGCCGCAGCGACAGAAAACCTTGTTTCTGCGGCAAATTTTTTTGTGGAATAAAATTTGTGGAATAGAATTTGTATCTTTGCAAATTATCAAAATACAATTCATCATGAGAAAATTGTTCATCGTATTATTTGCTTTTTTGGCTTTGCCGGCAATGGCACAAATCCAAGTGTATCATGACGGAAACCATTTTGGCATCCAACAATCGACTTTATCAGTAATAACTTCCAATCATCAGGGGTTTTGGCTTTTTGTTGATGATATTTTGCAAAACGAGAACCCCGTAAAGTCCATCTGCATCCAAAACATGCCAGTACAAGATGTTTACATTCGCGTGGAAATGAACAATATGGATCACAATTGCGTTGGTCAATTTGTGAATTTCAACCGTCCGCAATCGTTTGAATTTGCTCAAAGAAACGGTTTTTACGGACTGATTGCAACCCAAGGCTCATTCCGGCCAGAGTTGACGATGCCATTGGTTGTGGCAAACCCGCAAAACGGCATGCCTATGCCGCCTGCATATCTAGGATTGAATCCTAATGATTTCAATCAGGCACTGAACCAATTGAAAAATGAATCGTTTGATACTTCCCGCTTGACCTTAGCAAAGCAAATCGCATCAGGCAACATGCTGACTGCCGCACAGATAACTGAAATCTGCAAACTCTTTTCTTTTGAAAACAACGCTCTTGATTTTGCCAAATTCGCCTATCAGTACTGTCTGGATTCCAACAAGTATTATTTGGTCAATGAGGCTTTCAAGTACGATTCCTCGAAACGGGAACTGAATGATTATATCAATAAAAAGTAAACGATAAAGCCGCACCAAATGATGCGGCTTTATCGTTAAAAGATTGACTTTCCCGTTTAGAACCTGTAGCGGACGCCCAACGCTATGCCGCCCCAGTTTTTGGTATAGCCGATGAAATTCCACATCGGACGCATGTCAAGGCTGAGGGTCAAAGGAAAGTCGAAAGCATACTCAAGACCTATTTGGCCGCCAATACCAATTCCAAAATGATCGTTATCGTTGCCGGAATGGCTGATGTCGTAAAAACTAAGCATGGCACCTGGACCAACATACCAATTCAAACTGTTAATGATAGGAAAAACCCATTGATAAGTACCCGACAAACTGATGTTCGTCCAAGTTCCGTTGTCGCCGTGGACAAAATTGTTCCAACCCAAATCGAATTCCAAACGATTGTCCATACTCATTGGGGTTTGAAAAGAAACCTCAACATTCGATGCGGAGCCTGCTCCCAAGCGGAGACCAATTGCATTCTGAGCCTTAACGCCAAAACTTAATGCGAAAATGGCAATCAAGATAAATGTTACTTTTTTCATTGTAATAGGATTTTATTAAATTATAAATTTTGAATTTTAAATCACTCATTGTAAACCACATTGACGACCAGATTTCCCACCATTCCTAAGGTTTCCTTGTCGATGTTCGAAATGTTGTCGTTCAGGGTGTGCCAGGTTTCAGGGAAACTTCCGTTGTTGCTATTGGGCTGCAAATCAATGATGTCGATAGTTGGCAGCCCGGCTTGATTCATCGGAATGTGGTCGTCGCTGATGGGGTCACCAAGCTCGTTGCTGAAGCAATGGCTATAGCCCAAACTGTAGGCTTTGCTCCAGACCTTGTTGCTGAGCCAGGCGGCAAAACCTTGCGAATAGTACTCTTTCGGGAAGTTGGGATTGCTGCCGCCAACCATATCCAACAGGATGCCGTAATATGCCTTGTAGCCGTAAACATGTGGCTGCTTGGCCCAATACTGCGAGCCTAAAGCCCATTGATTTTCGCCATCATAATATTTCTCGGCTTCATCCTGACGCGGGCCGTAATCCTCAAGGTCGAAAAGGATGATGTCGACACCTAATTTTTCATTCAAAGGCTGGAGTTTGAAAAGACGGGCACATTCCATCAGTATGCCTACGCCGCTGGCACCGTCGTTGGCACCATCAATAGGCGTGTTCCAGTTGGCTTCGTCGGCATCGTGGTCGGCAAAGGGACGCGAATCCCAGTGGGCGCAAAGGACAATCCGCTTTTTTGCATCCGGATTGAAGGAAGCCACAATGTTTTGACCATCCATGTTTTGACCATTAAATATGCGGGCACGGAAATCCTGCACCATTACGGTATCGGCAAATTCCGATAGTCTGGCAATGAGCCATTCGGCGCATTGCCGGTGGGCTTCGGTTTCAGGCACACGCGGGCCGAAATCGGTCTGTGCCTTCACGAACTGATAGGCTGAGTCGGCAGAAAATGTCGGGACGACAACGTTTTTCTTCGTTTCGTCTTTTTTCGTGGTCGTGTTTTGCTTCTCGCCGCACGATACCAGCACAAGGGCAGCCAATATGGTGATGATGTATTTCTTCATTTTCGTTTTGATTTGGGGTTGCAAAACTACTGATTTTTCAGACATAAAGTCAGAGAAGCGTACAGACCTTTCTGATTTCTGCCAACCTGCTGATAAACAAAGGGTTTTCTTTTGCTATCTGTAAATTGTAGCGCATTTGCATTTTCAACAAGGTTTCGGCACTAATGTTCAAAGCGGCTTCAACCAACATGGCGACTTCGGAACTCACCGGGCGTTTGCCATTGAGAATCTCATTGAAAACCGAATAAGACAACCCCATTTTCTGTGCCAGTTGCCGTTGCGAAATACCTCTACATTCCAATTCGTCTTTGATGATTTCACCCGGATGTATCGGGTAAAACGGTTCTGATTTTTTTGCTTCCATATTATTTTATTGATAATGATTCGACAAATCCATAATGTTACAAATAGTGGTAACAGGTTCTGTATCAATATATCTCACAGAAAACTCAACTCGATATTTCACATTGACACGAACCGAATATCTACCCTCTTTGTCGCCTTTCAACATTTCCAGATTCAAAGCCTGAAACCGCTTCAAGTCGTTTAAGTCCGACGATTCCTGCATTCGGAAAATACATTTCGCATAGGCTTTTATGACTTCCGGCTGATACCGATGTTTCTTGTCAGTTGCCGTTCCTTTTTCATAAAGCTCACGCAAATAGTCTTCTTGAAACTCAACAATCATAAGGCTTATTTTATTTCGACTGCAAAAGTATATATTTTTCTTGGTGTTCGCAAAAAATCGAACAGTATTTTTGCGAATATTTCTGAAAATAGAAGGAATAAACGCTAATTCTCGTGAATGTCAAATAGTTTTTTATCAATAACTTCTCAACCATTCAGCAAAGAAAAAGTCGTAAACGCGATAACCTTTTTCGGTGCGTGTAATCAAATCTTTTTCCATCAGACCTTTTAATGCCGATTGTACGGAACTGGCCGAACTAAGCCCATGTTTCTTTACAAAACTGCCCGACATGGCGTTTACCGCTAATTGTTCTTTGGCAAGTGCCAACAGGACAGGTTTTTGCTTGGCAGGAACTTGCTGCAGCATTTCCTTGTAATTCATTTCCTGCATCATGATGACGTTTCGTTTGGCTGTTTCCAACATCCCGATTTCGCATTTTTCCCCTTTGTCAGTGAGGGCAAACAATTCGTTCATCATCATTTGCATGTACCAGGTCGTGCCTTCAAATTCATCATAAACCATCCCGACAAGGTCTGGGTCGATGTCTTTGCCGTATTGTGAGAATTGCTTTTGGGCAAAACTGATGTAAGTTTGCCGTTCTAAAGGTTTCAAGTCTGCTGAAATGACGCTTTGGTAGAATGGTTTGGAAGGCGAATGAAACATTTGGCTCATCAAATGCCGTTGGCTTCCCGAAAAGATAAACACGGTCTGTTTACATTCCTGTATTTTCGTGCGCAGCAAGGCCTCGATGTTTTTTTCGCCGTATTTCATGATTTGCTGAAATTCGTCAATGGCGACGATGCAAGGTTTGTCGGCAGCTTCCAAATAGGTGAAAATCTCGTCAAGTGTGGTTTGTGGCTGTTCGATTTCGCCGATTCCAATGTCGAAAGTCGGTTCGCCGGTCACGGCATCGAGTTTGAAGCCTGGTCGCAGCGATGCTATGATTTGAAAGAACTTTTCCGCCCATTGGGTGCGAAGTGGTTTCAATTGCTTGTAAATAGTGTTTCCAAACAGATAGGCAAACTCTGATAATGAGCTTGTTGCATAAATATCGATGAAAAAGACATGATAACGCTCCTTGATTTCGTCTTGTGCAAAAAGGTGGTGTATCAATCCTGTTTTTCCCAATCGGCGCGGTGCAATCAAAGCCGTGTTGCGGCCATTGTCGATTTGTTTCTTTAGGAAAGCGGTTTCTTCTTCCCTATCGCAGAAATATTCGGGCGCAACATACTTTCCAACCACAAAAGGGTTATTTATTTCATTGTCTTTCATACGTTTAAATAAATTATTATTCGGATAATAATTGCAAAAGTAATAATTATTTGGATAATAATGAGAAAAATGATTTTCTTTTCTTTACAGCACTTTGAATATCACTTCCAGACTGACGTAACGGCTGTTGGTCCTGTTGGTGCTGTAGGAAGAATAAGTCGGACTGAAAATGTTGTTGTCTTCCTTGTTCCAGTTGAAAATATCATTTGCGTTGAGCAATACGGATAGCCGGTTTTCGAAGAAATCGGCACGAAGGCCGCAGTTGATGCCGTAGGCGGTCTGGTTCAAGGTGTAGAGGGTTTGCGTGGGCGAGTTGTAATAGGCGGTGCCCATCAGCTCCAGTTTGTTCAGGACTTTTGTCCATGCGTTGAGACGGAAATTGTAGCACAACATCTTGCTTTTTTCTGTCTCGTCTTTGTACTCGGTTTTCAGGAACGAATCATAAACATTGGCATCCAAACGGATGTTGAGCATGGCGTTGGGACGGTAGGTCAGGTTGAACTCAAAGCCTGCATCGTAATATTTCCCAATATTGTAAGGCTTTGAAATGCTGATGGTTCGGCCCATGATGGGACTGAAAATGGATTCCGTCACCGTGTTGATGTTGTCTTTCGAGTTTTTGTAGTAACCTTTCACACTGACCGAGCCGAAACTGTCCCAATATTTCGCCCAGCCGCCTTCAAACACATCGGTTGTCGTGGGCAGCAAATCGGGATTGCCGGTGCTCATCGATTCTTCCGAATAGTTGATGCGCTCGGTGAAATTCCTGACCCAATCGACGGTGTTTCGGCGCGTGTAGCTCAGGTAGAAATTGTGCATCGAAGCCGTGCGGTAGGTGAGGTGCAGCGATGGCCGCCAATTGGGGAAGAATTTAACGATGTTGAATTCAGGCGTATCCAAATATCTTGCCTTGACGCGAATCAGGCCGTAGGTGATGCCGGGACGAAGCGTGAAGTTGCCGAAACGCTGTTGGAAAATCACGAGGCCTTCGGTTTGGTTGATGTTGAAATAGCGGTGTTCGGAGCGCAGCCAGTCGGTGATGCGGTTGCCATCGGGCGCCAAAGTGTCGTAGGTTTCCAAGTTGTTGTCGGGGTGGAAATTGTTGTGCAGGCCCAAATACAAATCGCTTGTCTTGGCCAGTGGAAGGTTGTAGTCGATTTTGGCATCCCAGCCGATGTCGGTGAAAAGGTCGGTTTTCAAAATGTCGCGGTTCAGGTTGTCATGATTGGCAAACTCGCGTATTTCGGAATGTTTCACGTTGCCGAAATCGAAATCGCTGCTCAGGTTGATGGAAATGTTGTGTCCGTCGTCATTGAAGCGGTGCTGGAAATAGGCTCCAGCCGTGCCGAAAAGCACGCCTTCGTTGCCGCGGTTGGTAATGGTGTAATCGTAAACGCCGATTTCGTGAATGTATTCCTGCCGCAAGGTGTTGTTGACCGAAACGCTTTTTGTCCGCGACGGATTGATGCTGAAATAGGCTGAAAAATCGTTCTTGCTGTCAATTTTGTAATCCACTTTCAGCATAGCGGTGAGGCTGTATTCCCTCGTGGTGTCGTTGGAATGGAAAACGGTGTAGTTGGAGGAATCCAGCACCATGATGTTATTAGCATTGGGGACGGAATCGAAGGAGCTGCTCCAGCCGTTTGAGTTTTTGATGGTGTTGGTGAAAGTGCCTTTCAGGTTGGCGGTGAAAGTCACTTTTTCGTTGCTCCAAAGGTAGGCAATACGTGGTGAAATGTGCGGATTGGTGTTGGCTTGCAGACTGACATTCAGCGACTGCGTATGTTGCTTCCGGCTGCCTGTGATGATGTTGATGATGCCCGTGTCGGTGTCGGACGTGTAGCGTGCCGAAGGGTTGGTCATCACTTCGATTTGCTCGATGATTGCGGCGGGCGTTTGCTGCAGATAGCTTTTCTGGCCTTCCTCGTCGAAATGCGAAGGGCTGTCATTAATCCATATTTCAACCGTATTCACGCCGCGCAAAGTGACGTTGCCTTCGGTGTCGACTTTCACACCGGGCACGTTCTGCAAGGCATCGGAAACGGTGCCTTCCTGAACCGTAACATCCTGAGCGACACGATAAACCACCTTCTCGCCATCGTTCACGAAAAGCGTAACGCTTTCATTCTGCGGAAAAGCCGAAAGCGCAATGCCCATCAAGATGAGCAAAAACAATGGTCTGTAAAGTCTTTTCAAAATAAGGTGTTTTCTCTCACAAAGAAAAGGAAAATATTGGTTGCTTCGGCAAATTGAAGAAAAACTTTCAAAGAAAAAGGAATTTAGGAGGAAAGAGAAAGGGAAAAGGAGGAAGGGGTGTAGATTTTGGAAATTAATTCACGGCAAGTAATGAAAAATGTTTTACCTTTGCCCTTTCAATACATAAGGAAAAAATGAAACGTTCTATCACTATCTTCTCATTGCTTTTAGCTTTTGCATCAGTATTCACTTCGTGTAGCACGAAAGTCGACCTTTATGCCGACTACAAGGAAATTCCAGTCATTTACGGCTTGCTTGATGTCACAAAAGACACCAATTATGTGAAAATCATCCGCGCTTTTTCGGGCAGCGACGACGCATCAGTCAATGCCAACACCGTGGCTCTGATTCCCGATTCGAACAACTATCCAGGCAAACTGGACGCTCGCATCATTGAGGAAAAAAGCACACATGCAGGCAATTCGTATCACCCGACAGGAAGGGTTTTCGATCTGGACACGATGACCATTCACAGTAAGGAACCGGGAGCTTTCTATTCTCCCGACCAAAAAGTGTATTACACCACCGCGCGTTTCTATACAGACAACAGCAACTCAAAATACAGGTATCGTCTTGAAGTGATTATCAAGAATGACACGGTTTCGGCAGTTTCAAATATGGTTGGCGGTGAAAAGTTTTCTATTTCAACGAATTCCGTTGATTTAGATCCAACTTCAATTTCGGCCAGCAAAATCATGTTCTTCAGTGCTGAAAACGCATACGTCTATGAATTGAAGATGCAATTTAATTATAAGGAAACTCATCCTGGCCAGGAAACGAAGAACAAAAAAGTGGAATGGTCGCTGGGTACATATAATTCCAATGAAATGGCTTTCGAAGAATGGGGCAGTTACAAGGAATACGAAGTGCTTTACAAGCATGAAGCTCTTTTCAACATGCTGACGAGCAAAATTGGTGCCGACACAATGAATGTTGAGCGTCTGATTGGCGACCTGAATATATTGATAGCTGCCGGCGGATCAGAGCTTCACAATTACATTGAAGTCAACTCACCTTCGAGCAGCATTTCACAGAATCTTTCTGATTATACAAATATCAGCGGTGGCTACGGCGTGTTTTCTTCGAGAATCAACATCTCGAAAAAAGTGAACTTGAGTCCGAATACCATCACGGCACTTATAGGCAAAAGCGGCTGGGGCTTCAAGCAGGATTTGGGTGAGTGATTTTTATGGTTTTCAGTAATATAAAGTTCAAAATTGTTCAAATCCCGAAATCAAAAAGTCTAATTGTCTAAATGTCCAAAAGTCCAATTGTCAACTATAAATCATTGAATTTTTGAATCTTTAAATCTTGAATTTTAAATCTTAAATCATTAAATATCAAATTTTTAAATCAACATACATGGAAGAAAAAAAGAAACTTTTTGAGGAATTTCCACCAGTAACCACCGAACAGTGGGAGGCTGTCATTGAGAAAGACCTCAAGGGCGCCGATTACAACAAGAAATTGGTGTGGAAAACGGCAGAAGGTTTTCAGGTAAGACCTTATTACCGTGCCGAAGACTTGCAGCACATCACCTGGATGGGTGTCATGCCTAACCAATTCCCGTTTGTCCGCGGCAACCGCAGTCAGGAAAACAACTGGCTTATCCGTCAGGATATTATCGTGAATAATGTTGCCGAAGCCAACAAGCAGGCTCTCGATGCCATCAGCCGCGGCTGCAACTCCATCGGCTTCAAGCTGGAAAACAACAAGATTTACGATGCCATCGAAATCTCAACTTTGCTGAACGGCATCGACCAGAAGAAAGTCGAAATCAACCTGTTCAACAACAAGTATCATCTCCCGCTGCTGGAAATGATGTCGAAAGTGCCGGAAGTGAAAGGCTCGCTCAACTACGACCCTCTGACACGCTATCTCCGCCGTGGCACTTGGTTTGTCAGCGAAACCACCGATATGGAACTGGCTTATATCATGGTGAAAGCCGAAATGCCTGATTTCCAAACCATCGGTGTCAACAGTCACATTTTCACCAACGCTGGTGCTACCATCGTTCAGGAAATGGCATTCGCCCTTTCAATCGGTGCCGAATACCTCGACCAACTGACTGAAAAAGGTCTAACTGTCGACGAAATCGCTCCAAAGATGCGTTTCAATGTGGCTGTCGGTCAGAATTACTTCATGGAACTGGCCAAGATGCGCGCTTACCGTTATCTGTGGGCCAACATCGTGAAGGCTTACGGCGGCAAGGAAGAAAACGCCAAGATGCACATCCACGCTTTCAATGCTGAAATCGGCATGAGCCTGTATGATGCTTACGTCAACATGCTGAGAACCACCACCGGCACCATGTCGGCTGTCCTCGGCGGTGTCGATTCATTCTGCGTCACTCCATTCGATACGCCATTTGAAAATCCTACCGATTTCGCCAACAGAATCTCACGCAACCAGCAGCTTATCCTGAAGGAAGAAGCTCATTTCGATAAGGTTGCTGATCCGGCCGCAGGTTCATATTACATTGAAAACCTTACCGATTCCATCGCAAAGGCCGCTTGGGATCTGTTCAATAAGATTCAGGACGAAGGCGGTTATCTCGCCGCTGTCCGCAAGGGCTTCATTCAGGCCTTGATTAAGGAAAGCGCTGCCAAGAAGTTCAGCAATGTGGCTACACGTCGCGAAACCATCCTCGGCACAAACCAGTTCCCGAACTTCACCGAAACGATGAAATTTGCTCCTGAAGCATGGGTCTTCGAAGCCAATGACCGTCGTGACGAAAATGCTGAAATCGAGACCATCGTAACCTTCCGCGCTGCCCAGCAGTTTGAACAGTTGCGCTATGCTACCGATGTCTATGCCCAGAATCACAAACGCCCGGTTGCTTGGATGTTCACATACGGCAACCTCGCCATGCTGAAGGCTCGTTCCAACTTTGCTTCCAACTTCTTTGCTTGCGCTGGCTTCCAAGTCGTCGACAACGCTGGTTTCAAGACTTTGGACGAAGGCATAGCTGCCGCTCGCGAAGTGAAGCCTGAAATCGTGGTCATCTGCTCGTCGGATGAAGAATACGGCGAAGGCAATGCCCTCAAGATTTACGAAGCTCTGAAGAACGATACCATCGTGGTTTTGGCTGGCAATCCGGTCGGCACCGCCGATGTGCTGAAAGAAGCTGGCTTGCAGTATTTCATCCATGTGAAGAGTAACGTCCTTGAAACTTTACAGGAATTCCAACAAAAATTAGGTATAACAAAATAAAGAGAAAAGGGAAAGTGATAGAGTGGAAAGTGGAAAGTAGGGACGCAATGCTTGCGTCCAGAAATTGGAAAGTTTAGAATTGTTCAAATCCCGAAACCTCGCATTCCCGAAATCCCGCAATCCAAATTAAGAAAGGAAAAGTAAGATGAAACCAAATTATAAAGACATCAACCTTAACGTTGTACCTGAAAACAATGCAACTTGCCCACAGGGCGAAAATTGGGAAACTGCCGAACACATCATGGTGAAGCCTGCCTACACCGAGAAAGACCTCGAAGGCATGGAACACCTGAA
This sequence comes from Candidatus Limimorpha sp., assembly GCF_056203535.1. Classification (NCBI taxonomy): domain Bacteria; kingdom Pseudomonadati; phylum Bacteroidota; class Bacteroidia; order Bacteroidales; genus Candidatus Limimorpha; species Candidatus Limimorpha sp. The sequence continues at coordinate 35,627 of NZ_JBADWU010000033.1, forward strand.
CTATGCTGCCGGTATCGCTCCTAACCTCCGTGGACCTTATTCAACCATGTATGTGATGCGTCCTTGGACCATCCGTCAGTATGCCGGTTTCTCCACCGCCGAAGAATCAAACGCTTTCTATCGCCGCAACCTCGCCGCTGGCCAGAAGGGCCTGTCAGTCGCTTTCGACTTGGCTACTCACCGTGGCTACGATGCCGACCACGAGCGCGTGATGGGCGATGTGGGTAAGGCTGGCGTGAGCATTTGCTCGGTTGAAGACATGAAGGTCTTGTTCGACCAAATCCCGCTGAATCAAATGTCCGTTTCAATGACCATGAACGGTGCAGTTCTGCCAATTCTGGCTTTCTACATCGTCACGGCTTTGGAACAGGGCGCTAAATACGAAGAACTGCAAGGTACCATCCAAAACGACATCCTGAAGGAATTCATGGTGCGTAACACCTATATTTATCCACCTGAGTTCTCAATGCGTATCATTGCCGACATTTTTGAGTTCACATCTCAGAACATGCCGAAATTCAATTCCATCTCCATTTCCGGTTACCACATGCAGGAAGCCGGTGCAACCTCCGACATCGAAATGGCTTACACCTTGGCCGACGGTTGGGATTACCTCCGCACTGGCGTCAAGGCTGGCCTGGACATTGATGCTTTTGCACCGCGTCTGTCATTCTTCTGGTGCTCGGGCATGAACCATTTCATGGAAATCGCCAAGATGCGTGCCGCCCGTATGTTGTGGGCCAAGATTGTGAAGACCTTCAACCCGAAGAATCCTAAATCACTGGCACTGCGTACACATACCCAGACTTCAGGTTGGTCGCTG
>NZ_JBADWU010000034.1:0-47044 GCF_056203535.1 Candidatus Limimorpha sp.
CACATCGTGACGAGTGGCACAAAGTATGACTATTCCGGGACGGTGTCCGGCTTTTTAAGCATCATCCATGATGAAACCGCCGATGTGGAGGAAAACGGTTGGGTTGTCCGCCCCTACCTCATCTATCCAAACCCGGTGAAAAACAGGCTTTCCATACATTTTTCGCCTGATGTGAAATTAGAAAGCATTGAGATTTTCGACCTGCAAGGCCGCTGCGTGGCAAATTCGCACACCGCTGAAATGGATGTGGCAAACCTACCTGCGGGGCAATATGTGGCAAAAATCACCCTTGAAGGCGGAAAGGTTTATTCGGACAAGGTGGTGAAGGAATGAATGTAGAGACGTTGCTGCAACGTCTCCAAAGAATAACAAAATGCTAATTATTAGAGACGTAGCACGCTACTTCTCTACAGGACAATCAATTAAATCTAATAATTTTAGAAAAATATCAACTAACACTTAAAATACACGGCCTATGAAAAAGTTTACCTTAATCTTCGCTCTCAGCCTGATGAACCTCATGGCCATCGGGCAAATCGTTCCGCCTTACTCGAACATCAACATTAATAATGTAGACATGCGCATTACGGGTATCGGCAGCAATTTCATCCTCTCGATAGACGACAACTTGCAGCAAAGCAACGCCTGTATCAAACATGAAGTTCCAGTTGGTAGCGGCTGCTCAACCATTTTCCAGAACGCCATTTGGATTGGCGGCATGGATAGCAACGACTCGCTGCATTTTGCAGGATTCCGTTTTCAGCAAGTCGGTGACGACTATTGGTCTGGCCCGCTTCGTTTGGCCGATGCCTCAACCGATTTGATGACCGTCTTAAAGCATCATCACGTTTGGAATGTCACGCGCGAGGAAATCGAACAATTCCGTCAGCACTATGCCGATGCAAACTACCAGATTCCTGCCGACATTCTTTCATGGCCTGCTCATGGCGATGAAGGCTTTGCCGAAAACCTCGCTCCATTTGTCGATGTCAATGGCGACGGACGTTACAATCCTGCAGATGGCGATTATCCCGACATCTGCGGCGACCAATGCCTGTATTACATCTATAATGACACATTCAACACGCACACCGAAAGTGGCGGCAAAAAAATCGGCGTTGAGATTCACGGCATGGCATACGCCTATTCCGCGCCCGAAAACGAAGCCTTGAACAACACCATCTTCTTCAATTACAAGTTCTTCAACCGTTCATCGGAAAACTATCACGATGTTTTCGTTGGCATTTTCGATGACTTTGACATCGGTTACGGCTGGGACGATTTCGTAGGTTGCGATGTTCAGCGAGGCGCATTTTTCGGCTATAACGGCGATGACGACGACACCGACCCGCAGGGCGAACATCAAGGTTATGGCAGCAACTGGCCCGTGCAGGTTTGCACCGTTCTGGCCGGTCCATACATGGATGCCGATGGCCGCGACAATCCTGATTATGACGGCGATTGCAACACGCTTTTCAACGATTCCTATCCTCTTGACAAATACGCCTACAACGGCTTCAATTTCGGCAATGGTGTTGTTGATGATGAGCGGCTTGGCTTATGCCACTTCTGCTACTTTGGCAGTTCTCCTGTGCCTAACGTCGACCCTTCAAATGACGTACAGTCCTACTTGTCAATGTCCATGCCTTTCCCTTATCATAATAATATTGGTCCCGATTGCATGTTTGCTTTCCCTGGCGACAGCGACCCTTGCAATTTCGGCACAAACGGCATTCACCCAAATGGAGGCTACAACCAAAACGGCCTCTACTGGACAGAAGAAGAACAAGGAGATACACCAAGCGACCGTCGTGCTTTTGGGTCAGTCGGCCCATTCACATTGAATGCAGGTGCGGTCCAGGAACTTGATTTCGCCTACACTACTGTGTTCAGCAACGAGACCCAAACACAGATGCAGCGCAAAGGTGCCTTCATCGACCAAATCAAGGATTTTTTCAAGAGTAATTTCACAAAATAAAGACTTAATATTATGAAAAACATATACTTAACAATCGTTTTGCTGGCCATGAGCCTTGGCACAATGGCACAGACATCCGTTTGGGATGGCAAACGCGAACTTTGGACACGCGGCGATGGTACGGAGGAATCGCCTTACCTGATTGAATCGGCTCAGAATCTGGCATTTTTGTCTTACATGTGCGCATGTGGTTTCGACACCTACGAAATGTATTTCAAACTTACGACCAATATTGATTTGAACGGCAGCGAGGATTTGCCTTGGCAACCGATTGGTGGGATTATGTTCACGGATTTCGAAACAGGATGTTCGTCAAGATCACAAACGGCAGATAATGCTTTTCACGGCCATTTCGATGGCGATGGACACCGAGTCTACAACATTTATGTCGATGCCTACAACAGCGGACTATTCGGGTCAGTCTATACCCAAAACGCTTCCATTGAAAATGTGAAAATAGTAAACGGTTATATCCAAGGTGGAAGAACAGCCGGCGGAATTGCTGGTCTTTGCAATGGTAGAATCCGCAACTGCATGAACGGAGCAGAAATCCACAGCGACATGTACGCAGGTGGCATTGCTGGCAGTATTTCGGACAGCATTTCTGAATGTTATAATGAAGGAAAAGTTGTTGGAGAAACCGCTGGCGGTATTGCAGCCATCTTATCAGGAATAGGGCCAAAAACTGTCATCAACTGCTATAACATTGCCGACATAAATGCAAGTATGGCATCTGGTGGAATAGTCGGATTTGAAATGGGAAAAATTTCGATAAAAAACTGCTATAATGTTGGAAATATCAGTTGCGACAGCATTTACGCAGGTGGCATGATAGGATTACAAGACGCTCAAACCGACACAATAGTCAATTCCTATTACCTAAACACTTGTGGTGCAGAAGGTTCTGGCATACCCAAAAACGATGATGAAATGCGCAACCGCGCTTTTGTCGATTTGCTGAACAACGAAACCGATGTCTGGTGCTTCGACCAAAACAATGTGAATCACGGCTATCCGATTTTAGGCTTCAACGATACGGATGTCGCTGAATCACAGTCAGAAACTTTCGGCATTTATCCGAATCCGGCCTTCACGACTTTGACCGTTGAAAACGGAAACGCATCGGAAATCAGTGTTTTCAATGCACTTGGGCAAAAGATAAAGCAGGTAACGGCACACGGCGAAAAAACCATCATAGATGTTTCAGATATGCCAAACGGACTTTACCTCATCATGTTAGGCGGAAAATCGGCTTCGGTTACACAACGTTTTATTGTAACACATTGAAGATTAGGATAATAAACTTTTTTGCATTTGCTTTGACATCCTGACTTATTGATTAGGATTCATGTTGTGCGGGCGGCCACGAGGCCGCCCGTTTTTGTTTATTTTCACTAAATTTACTCTTTTTGTCAATCTAAGCAATTGTTTTATTATTTTTACCGCTCAAAATCTGACAGCCCATGAAAACTAAGGCACTCATATTTTCATTTTGCTTATTGACGCTCGCTTTTTTTGCCTGCAAACGACAGACCAACACCTTCTACCCTTTCACCGAGGAGGAATCGCCCTTGCATTATTCGGCTTTCGACAAGGCCAACGCCCTGATGACCCTGCACCCCGACAGCGCCATGCTCATTCTCATGGGTGTCCACGATTCCGTGAGCCTGCACACGCTCAACCGACCCGATTATTTCGAGTTCCTGCTGCTCACCAACGAAGCCGCCACGCGCGGTCCAGTCGACTCTTTCCTTTTTGCGCAAATGCCTCGCATTCAGCATTTTTATGATAGCCTTCACCAGAAATATCCCGCTTCCGATGCACTTTCGCTCTTTTTGGCAAAATCCTATTACTGCATCGGCAACAACGAAGGCCACAGTGAACGCCCCGTGACGGCTTGCGAAAACTATTTTCAAGCCATCAGCCTGGCCGAAGAAGTCGATGAAACGCATTATCCTTTCGTAAATGATTTCATCGCATTGACTTATAACAGATTAGGCATAATTTTCTACGACAACGAATCATGGTCGATTGCCATTGACAACCTGAAAAAAGCCAACCTTTATTTCGACAAAAGAGACATGAAAATCGGTTCGGCATTCAACTATGAAACTATAGGTGAAATATTCTATCAGGCTGGAAATCAAGACAGTGCTTTATATTATTTCCAGATTGCCGACACCGCCATTGCAAAAGTCACCGATGTGGCCACCGATTTCAAAATCAGCCAGACCCTGATTGACAACAAGGCACGCTCCACATTTAGCATCGGCGAAAAGGAAGAAGCCTACAAAATGCTATATAATGCCATCGCCACATCGCCTGATGACATGGAACGCAAGCCCCACTACGGACTGCTTGCCGAGTTGTATTTCATGGATTCTCAGTATGATAGCGCATTGTTTTACTACGAAAAAAGTTTCCCTTTCAACCCATACGAGCGTACACGTATGCTGAACAATACCATTTCGCTCTGCTACAAAATGGGCGATTTCCAGAAAGCCGCCTACTATGCCACTTTCCTTGGTGAAGAAGTGGAGCGTTCCGAAACGAAACTCGCTCTGGTTCAGCAACATGAAAAGCACGTCAAAGATATGGAACTGCAAACGCAGCACGACACATCGTTGCGCAACAGCCTGAAAAACTACCTTTTCATGTTCATCGTGTTTGCCCTTATCGTGGTTTTGCTGCTGTTTTTCTACAAACGGCTTAAAAAACTGATGGTCAGCAACAAAACACAGCATCAGCAATCGTTGAGCGAAAAGGAAAAGCAGCTCAAGCACAAGGAGCAGGAACTGGAAATGACCAAGAAAAAACTCTCGTTCAAGGAAAAGCCAGGCGACTTTGCAGGACGCAAGGCACTTTTCGACCAGGAAGCCATCGTGTTGAAAATAAACAAATTGATTGAAAAAGCGAATGTCATGGCAAAAACCTTAAGCAGCCACGATGAAGCCTTGCTGAAAGACAAGGATGTCATGGAGCTGGTGAAAGCCGCCAATCAGAATTTCGATGATTTCTCCACTTTGCTGATGAAAGACTTCCCTCGCCTGACCATAAACGATGTGCGCTACTGCTGCCTGTTCTTCATGGGCGCAAAACAAATGGAAGCCGCCGCCCTGATGGGCATTTCGCAAAGTGGTGCCAACCAAAAATACCATCGTCTGCAGGAAGTGTTCGGGACCAAAGACCCTCTGGATTATTTCCTGAACGATTATTTCAAGAAAATCTACGGATAAGCTCCCAAAACCGTGTTTTCAATTTTTTGTTGTAACAATTTGATATTCAATTTGTTGTAACAATTTACTTATAATTACTTATAAATTTTATAATTAACAGAATTACAGTTAGTTATAAGAATTTACTTATAATTACTTATAAACTTTTTGGCCAAAATCTATTGACAAAATTTTGATGTCGACGTATTTTTGCATCAACAAAAACGCTCATTGAGCCTGTCGAAATGGCGGATGGAAAAGTGATAAAAAGAATGTCCCTTCGACACCGTCACACCCTTGAAAAAGGGTGTCAGGGAGCAACAACAGATCAACAAAATAAACAAAATAACAATTCAACAAACATGCAACAGTTTCGCGAAATATCATATATCTCCCGTAGAGGCGTGATGTCAGGCACGCCAATGTCAATCGCGCCTCTACTTTATTCGGATAATAAGTGCTTTGCTTTACATATATACGTCAGAACAGGCAACGCCAGTTGCCGCAAAGAAAAAAGTTCTTTTCATTGAGTATTGTTTGATTATTAGGTGTTTTTCGATAGGTTTGGGGCTCCCGCTTCAAACCTATCATTTTTCTGAAAGGTTTAGGTTGGTGACAAAACAAGAAAAATTCAGGACAAATTACATCGTTTCTCAAACACAATTGTTATTTTTGCGGCATAATAATTCAGAATGGACACTAACACCATTGATATAATAAGGAATTACTTCAAGTCGCAACCTGTTGAAAAAGCTTGGTTGTTTGGATCGTTTGCCCGAGGCGAGGAACACTCTGACAGCGATATTGACATTATGGTTGTTTTTGTTGATGGGGCGAAAATAGGATTCCGATTCGCAGGCATGGTTTGTGAACTTGAAGACTTGCTTCAGCGCAATGTCGATCTTGTGGTGGAAGGTTCTCTTTTGCCATTTGCTGCTGCCAGTGCCGAACACGACAAAAAACTGATTTATGAGAGAGCCAATTAGAGACAAAGGCAGATTGGAACATATTCTCGAAGCCATCAATAAAGCTCAGGAATACACCAATGGCATCAGCAAGGAACAACTGCTTGCCGATTCGCTGCGTACCCATGCAACAATCTATAACATTCAAGTGATAGGCGAAGCCGTCTATAAGCTTTCAACCGAATTTAAGGCGAACCATGCCGATACAAATTGGCGACAGATTGAAAAAATGCGACACATTCTTGTCCACGATTACTATCAGATCAATATGGACATTTTGTGGACAATCATAACAGATGACTTGCAACCGCTAAAAGAACAGGTGCTACTTTATATCTCAGAAATGCCTTAGGGAAAACAAAGGTTTCATTTCTCCTCAGTATTCATTTGAATCTTAGGCTGATAAATAATGTCGGAAGTGACGAAAGCCTCGCGGAACTGCGGCTTGATGCGGCGCAGACATTTTTCAGCCTCGACACGATTGCGGAAATCACCGACACGAAGACGGAAATATGGCTCGGCGTAAGTGAGATAAACCGGAATGTCAGGGAAAGCATTTTCAAACTTGCGCTTCATGGCCTCGGCATGTTTCAGGGCTTCGTTGCCGATTTCCATAAAAATATGAATGCGATAACCATTCGATGAACTGTCGATGGAATAAAGCTGTTTCTGTTTCTGAATCAAGGTTTCAATCTTCGAATCTTGACTAACATTCAGTGAACCACGATTTTGCGCATTACTCACGATGGCAAGCACAAGTATGAAAAGGAGGAATCCGAAACGTTTCATTGTCGTATTATTTTCAGTCTGCAAAATTACACTTTTTTATTATAAGTAGATGAGTAAAATTAGTTTACATATTGAAAACGAGGCAGCGAGATCACGAGACAACGAGGTCACGGGGATACAGGACATCTCGAAATCCCGAAGCCCCGAAACCTCGAAATCCATATTGAAGTTTAAATTTGAACAGTTACTTATGTGAAAATCCAATGAAAATCGTATTTTTGTGGCGAAATAACAAACGATGAACAGTAACCTCGACGCAAACGGATCACACCTCTCAAAGGCCGAAAAGGATTTGGAAAACGTCCTTCGTCCCGATGCCTTCAGCAGCTTTGCCGGACAAAAGCAAGTTGTTGACAATCTGCGTGTTTTCGTGAAAGCAGCGGCACAACGCGGTGAGGCTTTGGACCACACCCTACTTCACGGCCCGCCCGGATTGGGCAAGACGACATTGTCGCACATCATTGCCCACGAATTGGGCGTTGGCATGAAAATGACTTCAGGTCCCGTATTGGACAAACCTGGCAATCTGGCCGGTTTGCTCACCAGTCTTGAGCCAAACGATGTGCTTTTCATCGACGAAATTCACCGTTTGAGTCCCGTCGTGGAGGAATATCTTTACTCCGCCATGGAGGATTTCCGCATCGACATCATGATTGAGACAGGCCCAAGCGCACGCAGCATTCAGATTGAACTGAATCCTTTCACGCTGATTGGCGCCACCACGCGCAGCGGCCTATTGACGGCACCTCTGCGCTCGCGCTTCGGCATCAATTTGCGCTTGGAATATTACGATGCCCAGACTTTGTCGAAAATCGTGAAACGCTCAGCGGGCATTCTCAACGTGCCGATTGACGACACGGCGGCTTTCGAAATAGCACGCCGCAGCCGTGGCACGCCGCGTATCGCCAATCTGCTCTTGCGCCGTGTGCGCGATTTCGCCCAGATTCAAGGCAATGGCCGCATCGACATCGAAATTGCACGCATCGGCCTTACGGCTCTGAACGTCGACGAACACGGTCTCGACGACATGGACAACAAGATTCTCACTACGATTATTGATAAGTTCAAAGGCGGTCCTGTGGGCGTCAATACCATTGCAACCGCTGTGGGCGAAGACCCGGGCACCATCGAGGAAGTGTGCGAGCCTTTCCTCATTCAGGAAGGTTTCATCATGCGCACCCCGCGCGGCCGCGAATGTACCGATTTGGCTTACAAACACTTGGGCAAGACACGCTATTCAAGAACAGGTGATCTGGACTTGTTCAATCAATGATTTTATCAGAGCATTTTTTTAAGGATGAGAGAAACATGCAGGAAGTGTTTGCCAATGCGTTACGAAGATTCTGTATGCAAGCGCACTTTTGAAATAGAGATCTATCGAATTGTTTGAGCCAATTCTTTTTTCTGAACATATCGCCAAAATTAATTGGAATAACATCTAAAACTCTCTAATTGACTACGTTGAATCCTCGATTTCTCAAGTCCTTAATAAAAAAAAGGAGATGTAGACCTTTGTACGTAGGCTAGATGAGACTTCAATTTTGACAACTATAGATGAGGTCGGTGAGGTGGTTTCGGGTGTTTCAACGCCTCGATAAAACTCTGCGGTCACAAGCTCAGTATTCACTTGTTGAGACGGAGAAATGGATGAAGGAATGATAAAGATAGAGAGACGTAGCACGCTAAGTCTCTACACACAAATCAATCAATTCCCTGCGCAAGCCGCCGTAGCCGCGCTAATAGTGATGCCTGGAATGTTTTCAAATTTGTGGGCGCACGATTCAAGCGTGGCGCCCGTGGTCAGCACGTCGTCGATTAATAGAATGTGCTTGCCTTGCAGTTCTTCGGCGTGGCAGACCTGGAAAATGTCTTTCACATTCTGAAAACGTTCTTCCTTCGATTTTTTTGTTTGGGTCGAGGTGTTCACCACACGAATCAGGTATTTGTCGCCAATGGGAATGCCCGTGGTTTCGGAAATGCCGCTGGCTATCATCATGCTTTGGTTGTAGCCGCGTTTTTTCTCACGTTTTGGGTGCAAGGGAACGGGCACGAGATAATCGATGCCTTGGAAAAGCGGTGCATCCTTGATGCTTTCGCCCAACTGCTGGCCGAGGAAAACGCCGGCTTCCCAGTTGCCTTTGTATTTTAGTTCGTGAATCAGATGCTGCACCTTGCCTTGCTTGGCGAAAAAGAAACACGCCGTGACGGCATGAAATTTCACGCGGCCATAAAAACCTTGTGCTAAAGGGTTTTCTGGGTTCTTTTCGTAGCCTGTCTTGGGCAAGAGATAACGGCATTTCAGGCAGACGGTCTCCTCGTCTTTCAGCAAGGCATCGCCGCAAGCCGCACACACGCGCGGATAGAAAAGGTTAATGATGCAATCGAGCCATTCGCGGAATTTCATGATTTATTCTCCTAAGCGTATGTATTTCTTTTCCGATTTCTTTTTCTCGGGCTTCTTGTCTTCCTCATCGCCAAAATCATAGATTCGGTAATCGACGGAATAATCCAACGAGTCGGGCAAGAGTTCGTCGGTTCGGCCTTGTTCTCTCAGCACTTCGTTGAACATGCGCCTGTTGCGCAGAATGCGTGCCTGCCGACGGGCTTTTGCGTTGTATTTGTCGTAAAGGAACTGCAGCGGACTGGCCGTAACGGTCGGCATTCCGTTGTTGTTCACTTTCGGATGTCGTGTCCAGTAATCGTTGAGGTCTTCGTTCAGACGCTGAATTTCGCGTGGCAAGGGGATGGTCGGCATGTTGATGACCATTTCCTTAAAGGTGTTGTAGTCGTAATACGGCTTAATGTTGACCTCTTTCAGAGTGATGGTGTCGTGCGTGAGACGAATCAACAAAGTGTCATTTCCAGCCATTGTTGAATCCACGGGAATCAGTCTTCGCGAATAACCCACGCAACTCACCCAAAGCGTATCAACTTTTTTTGTCGGGACAAAAAACTCGCCGTTGCGGTTCGAGATGGTCCCGCAATGTGCCATCTTACTGATGACATGTGTGTTACGGACAGGAAAAAGACTGTCGGATGTAACCACATAACCGAAAATATGGAAGCGGTCGTTGTGCAAGGCATCTTCGCCCTGCGCCCATGCAAAATGGCAGCACGACAAAAGCAACGCTATGATGAGAAACCGCTTCAACTGATTTGAAATTTGGTGGTAAAAATACAACAAAAAACAAACGGAGGCTTTGTTTTTTTATTGCAACGCAAAATACAAAATGCCCATCTCGGTTGAGGTGGGCATTTGTCAGTTCAAACAATCAGCGTAAGCCAGCTTACAGCTATTAGTAAGCCTTATATTTATCGCCTGTCTTTTCAATCAGGATGCGGTAGTATTCATCACTATATTTCGGGTGTTCGCTGCTGATAGGCGTATACTTGTGATTCGGTTCATTAGGAACGGCTGTGTTGAGGTTGCCGTCCATGTATTTCATGAACAGGTCATGGTAGAGGTTTTTCCAAGTCTTGCAAAGTTTGGTGGCTTGGTTGTTGGAAAATTCGGTCAGCAGGCGGATGGCTTCCTTTTGGTTTTTGCAACCGTTGGCTCTGTTGTCCATGGCCGGAACTGTGTTATTCACCCAATCGGATTCTAATTTTGATTGTTCCTTTTCGATTTCAGGATGGATGTAGTCGTATTTGGTGTAGGCCCAGTTGCTCATCTGGTTGAAAATCCAGAAAGCGGAGGTCTCTGACCATTCGCTCATCGAGCCGTTGCCAACTCTGAAACATTCGGGAATTTCGGTCATGCAGGTATACATTGGGCAGTAGACGCAGTTGTCGGCATCGTCAACGCCGAACCAAATGATGCCGCCGAGTGGGGCAGGGTAGTAGCCACGGCATTGTGCCACGAATGAGAAACCGGTCTGTTGTGTAGCAGTAGTGCGTTCGTGAACGTAAGCAACGCCATCGACTTCCCAATCCATTGGGCGCCAACGATATGGGCAGTGGAACGGACCGGCACCGACATCTTGCGACATGTCTAATTCAGTGCCTTCCAAATGGTCGCGCATAAAGTCCATCACGTCGAGCACGCTGACTTTCTGCTTAGGCTGCACCCAAAGAGGCATGCGGTTGGTTGGGAAGTTGGCCGGGGTCTGGCACATGCCTGCCGTGTAAGGCTGGGCACGCTTGATGTTACGGCCGGTGGCATAGTCCCAGTATTCGTTCATGTTGTCAACGACTTTGTTGAACATGGCCCAAACGCGCAGGTCGCAGCCACGGACTGTACCAAAATCAGCCGGGCAATACACATCCGAGAATGAGAATTGTGCATCAGGACCATCATAGAGTTTGTTTTCCTTTGCAAAACTGATGACATCGTCGGCATAAACGCAATCGATGTTGGCATCCTTGAAGAGCTTGTCGATGTTCTTGTAGGTGATGCTGGTCTTGCATTTTCTTGAAGCCAACGGGAAAGTGGTGATGCGGGCTTGGTTGGCGTGACCTGAGACATAGCCATCGGGGATGCGGCGGGCGACCCAAACGGCGCCTTTGTTCTGTTTTCCTTTGCCAATCATTTCAAGAATCCAGCATTCTTCGGTGTCGGCGATTGAGAAGGATTCGCCTTCGCTGACATAACCGTAGGTTGCAACCAAATCGCCCATGATTTTGATGGCTTCGCGGGCAGTCTTGGCACGTTGCAAAGTGATGTAAATCAGGCTGCCGTAGTCGATGATGCCTTGACCTTCCCAAAGACATTCAAGGCCGCCGTAAGTGGTTTCGCCAATGGCGACTTGCCATTCGTTCATGTTGCCGACCACATTATAGGTGTGTGCCACCTGTGGAATCTGACCGCAGAACATGCCGCCGTCCCAGTCGTAGACATCGAGCATAGTGCCTTCAGGATAGTCGGCTGCTGGATAGTGATAAAGTTCGCCGTAAAGCACATGCGAGTCGGCGGCATACGAAATCATGCAGGAACCATCGGTTGATGCGCCTTTGGTAATCAGGAAGTTGGTGCAGGCATTGGCCTTTGGCAAAGCCACGGTCAAGACCAACGCAAGAAGCAGGAATAATGTTTTCTTCATTTTGCTATAATTTTAATTATTGTTCGATTATTGGGGACAAAGATAGGGTTTTATTCTGAATGGTGGAAAATTAACCACTCATTTTGCAATGACAATGCCCAACTCCTTGTTGAGTTTCAAACGGATGTCGTCGTAATCCTTCTTTTGCTTCAGCAGCATGAATTGGTCGGCGATGTCATCGGCAGTCTTCAGTTTTTCCTCGATTTCCTTTTGCCGGCTTTCGATGATGAGGTCTTTGTAACGGTAAATGGTTGACTGAACGGCCATTTTCAGCACATCTTCCTCTTTCTTCACGAAAATGCCGTGCTTCTCCCATTGGTCTAATTTGTAGGGCGTTGAGAGCAAATCGGCGGCCAATTGCGCAATGTCGGGGTCTTCGTGCGAAACGAAAAACTGGTCATTGGGAATGTTGTTGTCATCGATGGCCTGATTGAAAATGTTGAAAATCTTGCGGTTGGTTTCGTTTATGAAGGCGATGCCGTCGTTTAGTATGTCATCAACAATGAGCTGTGCGATGGAAAGTTGCTCCGTGACCAGATTGCCGTTTTCGTCTTCGCGTTCTTCCGAAAAAAAAGTGTTGCCATACATGAGCAGGAATTTCACCAGTTCGCGTTCCTGATAATAACCGGCAGGCAGTTGTTCCTCAATGTGTTCCTCTTCCTGCTTCGGCGCGACGGTTTTTTCATCGGGCAAAGCCTCGCCTTCCTGCCCAAGTTCTTTCTTGAACTTGGCTCTCAGCAACTTGTTGAGTTCGTTGGTGAGGGTCTGCTCAGGCATGTCGAGCAATCGGCTGCACTCCTTGACGTATGTGACGCGGAAAATATTGTCAGGGATGACGGAAATGGTCTCCACAATGTCGCGAATCACCTGGCCGCGCTTAATCGGGTCGTTTTCAGCATCTTTCAGCAGCAATTCCGTCTTGAAACGCAAAAAATCCTTGGCATTGTCGTGCAGATACTGCTTGACTTCATCAACTGAAAAATCCTTTCCGAAAGTGTCGGGGTCGTGTTCGGGAGGCAGCACCACCACGCGCACGTTCATGCCTTCGGCCAGAATCATGTCAGTGCCACGCAAAGCGGCATGCAATCCGGCGGCATCGCCGTCGTAAAGCATGGTGATGTTTTTCGTGTAACGTTTCACCAGCTTGATTTGCTCCATGGTCAGCGAAGTGCCTGAACTTGCCACAACATTCTCGATGCCAATCTGATGCATTCGCAAGACATCGAAATAGCCTTCCACCAAAATGCAACAGTCCTCTTTCACAATGGCCGATTTGGCGAAATAAATGCCGTAAAGCGTGTCTTTCTTTTGGTAGATTTCCGATTCAGGCGAATTGAAATATTTGGCAATCTTCTTGTCGGTGAACAAAGTGCGGCCACCGAAACCAACCACCTTGCCCGTCACATTGTGAATCGGGAACATGACGCGGCCATGATAGAAATCGTAAAGGCCGTTCTTGCCTTCCTTTGTGAGGCCCATTTCCATGAGCAACTCCTTGGAATAGCCGTTTTTGATGGCGTGCGAAGTGAAGGCATTGTCGGGCAGCGGACAGTAGCCCAACTGAAAACGTTCGATGATGGGATTGAGGAAACCGCGCTCGCGGAAATAAGCCAGTCCGACCGTTTTGCCTTCGTCGTTATTCCACAGTGAATCAGTGAAGTACTTGTTGGCAAAGTCGTTGATGTTGAACATTTTCTCGCGGTGGCTCTGCGCCATGATTTCGTCCGCCGAAAGTTCCTTTTCCTCAATCTTGATGTTGTATTTCTTGGCCAGATAGCGCAAGGCCTCGGGATAAGTGAAATGCTCGTGTTCCATAAGGAATTTGGCGGAGTCGCCAGCTTTGCCACAGCCGAAGCATTTGAAGATGTTGCGTGCTGGATTCACATTGAAAGATGGCGTCTTCTCGTTATGGAAAGGGCAGCAGCCAATGAGATTCGACCCGCGTTTTTTCAAGGTCATAAACTCACCGACAACTTCCTCAATGCGAGCGGCTTGCAATATTTCTTCAACTTTTTCCCTTGGAATGGCCATGATTGAAAATTTGATGGCAAAAATAGTGTTTTTTTCTTTTGGTCGTAATTTGAGAGAAAGCTATTGGGTGTTGTTTCAATATGAAAAAAGATTTGCAAATTTAATTTAACGCAGGTTCGATATAAGCAATCGAAAGATAGTCAGCAGCTTATTGCGCTTCCAATTTCGGGAGCCTTTTTTTATGCCCAATTTTCAAAAAAGACTATCTTTGCAGCATTATTTTGAAAATTCAAATTCTATCAACATGAAAAAGATAATCATCACGCTCAGCATCATTGCACTGGCCATCAGCAACATGATTGCAGGCCCTGTCGACCAACAGACCGCCCAGCGCATTGGAGAAAATTTCCTGAAGACCACTTCGCTTGGACAAAAGGCGGACATTCAGCTCAATCTCGTTTCGGCAGCCCTTACCAAAGGCGCAATCGATTACTACATCTTTAACCTTAAAGGCGAAAAAGGCTTCGTCGTTGTTTCGGGCGACGACCGCGTGAAACCGATTTTGGCCTATTCCACTGAAGGCAGCTACTCGACAACCGATGTCGCTGATGGTTTCCGTTTTACTTTGAACAGCTATCGTGAAGAAATTCAGTATGTCAGAGAGCACAACATTGCCGCCACGCCTGACATCGTTGCCGAATGGCAGTCTATTGAAAAGACAGGTTACATTCGTCAAAACCGCAACCAGAGAAGCGTTGACATTCTTTTGGAAACCACTTGGAATCAAAACTATCCTTACAACAGCCAATGCCCTGAAGACGAAGGCGGCAACAACGGTCATGTCTATGCAGGTTGCGTGGCAACGGCTATGGGACAAGTCATCAACTACTACAACCACCCGACCCGCGGCACAGGCTCGCACAGCTATACGCCTGGCGGTTGGGGCTACCCAAGCTATCCAACACAAACCGCCAATTTCGGCCAAACCGACTATCACTTTGAACTCATGCCGCACGACCTCGATTCGCTCAGCACCGATGAAGAGATATTTTACGTTGCCCAACTGCTGCATCATCTCGGCATCTCCGTCGAAATGATGTACGGTCCCAATGGCAGCGGTGCCTATTCCGAATATGTGCCGGATGCTTTGCACAGTTATTTTGGTTTCACCAACGGCAACCTCATTTATAAAGACGGCTACTGGGGTGGCGGCTACACCAACCAGGAATGGGCCGAAGCTCTGAAAGGTGAGCTTGATCAAAGCAGACCTGTCTATTATGCCGGCCAAGATGATAGCGGCAACGGCGGTCACGCCTACGTTTGCGACGGCTATGATGGAAACGACTACTTCCACTTCAACTGGGGCTGGAGCGGCCGCGATAATGCCTTCTGCGCCATCGGTGCCCTGAACACCACCAAATATGCCTTCAACTCATCAAACAACGCCATTCTCGACCTCTATCCTCAAACCGAGAACTACAACCAACGTCCTGATAGAATCGAAAAACTTGAAATCACAGAAAACGACAGTCACAATGGTGTCACATTGACTTGGAACAATCCTGCCAACGACCTCAGCGGCAATGCCTTGACTTCAATCGACACGGTTTTTGTCCGTCGCAATTTCGAAGTCATTGCCACTTTCACCAATGCTGAAGTAGGTGCCGAAATGAGCTACAGCGACATCGTTCCCGAAAGCCGCATTTATGAGTATTCCGTTTTCGTGAAAAACAGCGTTGGCGCCAGCATTCCGGTTTACCAGAAAATCCTCATTGGCGAAAAATGCGACATGCTCTTTCAACTGAACGACTCAGGCAACGATGGCTGGAAAGGTGCCGCCATCTCCGTCGTCGACGAAAACGACAACCGTATTGCCATCATCACCATGGAAGATGGTACCGAACAGTTGAAAAACGTGCCGCTGCTGCGTGGCAACTTGCGTTTCTTCTGGAATCACGGCTGGTACCATACCAACGAACAATACGACACCGATTTTGAATGTTCTTTCCGCGTCATGGATGCCGAAGGCAACGAAATCTTCGTCTCGCCAAGCGAACTCACTGACGGCGAACTCTTCGCTTATAATAACGATTGCGAACAACCTTTGGATTGCTCCGCACCAGAAAACCTGACGGGAGAATTTTTCATTACCTTCGAAGAGCAGGGCGTGCTTTTAACCTGGACAGCCACCAATTCAGCAAACCGTTATTTCGTTTATCGTAGCGTTGACAACGAAAACTACGAAAGGATTGCCGAAGTCGAACCTGGCAATTGCGGTATGATGGACTATTTCGACGACATGGCTGGATATCAACAGGCTTCTTTTTATTATCGGGTCACAGCCTTCTACAGCAACGGTGACGAGACCTGCGAATCGGAGCCAGCACATGCTCTTTATGAGCCGGAAAACGATTATGTCTATATCTATTTCATCATAGAAGCTGTTGAGGAGAATGATGCAGAGGCAAATGTTTATCCCAACCCGACAAACGGATTGCTCAACATCAATGCCAACGGTCTGCAGCACATCACCATCACCAACCTGATGGGACAAATCGTTTGCGACCAAAACGCTGATGCTGATTTCATTACAATCGACATGAACCAATATGGCAACGGCGTTTACATGGTTCGCATCGAAACTGCAAACGGCATATCACTGCAAAAGGTGAATGTGATGAAATAACCTTTTTGCGTTCCGTAGAGACGTTTTGCAAAACGTCTCTACACGCGGCAACAAATGAAAAGGCCGAGATTCTACAGAACCTCGGCCTTTTGTTTTTCAGCCAACGAAACAATGCCATGCCAATCAAATTGTGAGAAAAAATGGAATAAGCGATATTCTTAAACAATCAAGGATTTAATCGGCCAATGATTTCATTTGCAGGCATCTCCATCTTTGAGAAGGCAAACCAGCGCTTACCCAAGTCTTTAAGGGAAGCACCTATATGAAATACATTATCGTCAATTATCAAAAACCTGTCATGTGACTTCGCAAAAACATGCAATTCTATTGCTTCAAATTGGGCATTGTGTTTTTTCAGGGCTTCGGCAAATGATGGCGACACTTTCTGCGTGTAGATTTCTGCACTAACCTCTTTGCTTCGTTCCGCTAACTGAAGCAAAACCGTTTCATCCACATAATTATCAATCAGCACAATGCAACGTTTTGCAGAACGAATCAAGCCATTGACAAAGCCGAAAGGTTCCAACATATTGCCATCATAAAAGATGCCCTCAACAGGAGGCAACGATGTACGCACAAAAAAGTCAATCTTATTTTCGGTCTCGGCGACTCGCTGTTCCAACCTCTCGAAGCGTTGGTTGATTGAATAACCACGCAACAAGTAGTCTTTCAAAACTTTATTTGCCCACTGGCGGAATTTTGTCGCATTTATGGAATTAACACGATAGCCAATAGAAAGGATTGCATCAAGATTATAGTATTTGACTTTATAAGTTTGTTTGCCATCATTACCCATATATTCCAAAATGGAATATGTGCTACTTTCTTGCAATTCTCCCGAAGAATAAATGTTTTTCAAATGTTTTGAAATAGCAGGCTGTCCCACATTAAACAGACTCGCAATTTGAGCCTGTGTTAGCCAAACCGTCTCGCCCTCAAGTCGTACTTCAAGCTTTATTTCCTCGTTAGGCTGATATAATATGATTTCGTTTTTCGCGTCCATTCAAATGGCTGATACTATGACATACTCTCAGTATTTGCTTTGCAAAGATAAACATTTTCAGTTTACCGAACTTTCTATGGAAAGATTTCAAAAAAACGAGGCTCTCAGGAACCTCGTTTTTTTCATTATTCAGCCAGCGAAAATTACCATTTCAAAATCTTTTTGAAATCGTAATCTTCTGGCGTTGGCAGATAATCCTTGGCCTGAATGTAATCGTTTGGCGAGATGTACTGCAGACCATCGTTGAAAATCAGTTCAGCCTTCGGGCCGTTCAGGTTGACGAGACGCGGCTTAATCTTGCCGTTTTCGTCTTCCACATCCTTCAGGTAAAGCGGCAGAATTTCACCCTTCGGGTTGGTCGTCACCATGGCGCCGGTAACGCCTTGGTCGAAGAGTTTCTTCACGCCGTAGCCCAGCAACGAACAGTATGTCAAATCGTAGCCGTTAGGTTCGACGCAGCGGATGCCGTAACCGATTTCAACCGGACGGCTCTTCACATTCAGACCTAACATCTTCAGATGCTGCTGCAGCAACACATTGAAAATATGAGCCTTACTGACATTACCCAACTCAGGATGGCCATGTTCGTCGTAGGTGAAAGCCACGCCTGATTTCTCGATTTCATCGTCACTCATGAAGTGGAACACGCCTTCGCTGATGACCACGACACCGTAATTGACGCCCAAAAGTTTGCGCTTCACGATGGAACTCACCACCAACTTGATGATGGCATCGAAAGTGACTTCCGTCTTGTTGAACATTTCAGGGATGACCACCATAGGGCAATGGCAGGCCGAAGTCATGCCGAATGCCAAGTGACCAGCCTCGCGGCCCATGGCCGAAACCACAAACCAGTTGCCGCTGGTGCGGGCATCTTCGTAGATGGTCTGCACCAAATGCACGGCGGCATCCTTTGCGGAATAATAGCCGAAAGTAGGGCTGCCTTCTGGCAAAGGAAGGTCGTTGTCGATGGTCTTCGGGACGTGAATGTTCTGGATTTTCACATTGTTGCCTTCCAAAAACTTGGAAATGCGGTTAGCCGTCGAAGCCGTATCGTCGCCGCCAATGGTGACCAACAGTTTCACGTTGTTCTTCACGAAGAAATCCGTGTTGAATTCCTCGTTTTTCGGTTTGTAGCGGCTCATTTTCAGGGCAGAACCACCTTGTTTCAGAATTGCGTCGGCATAAAGGAAATCCATGTCAACGACATCGGGATTTTCCCTAAAAAGGTTCTTGTAGCCTTCGTTGAGGCCAAGCACGCGGTAACCATCCTTCAGGAAGGTCTTAGCCACCGTGCTGACTACCGTATTGATACCAGGGGCCGGACCACCGCCAGCCAAGATAACTACTGAGTCTTTCATGCGATTAAGTATTTAGTAATTGTTATTGTGTTTCAAAATAAAAAAGTTCAAAATTGTTCAAAAAGACCAAAATGAGATTCCCACCTTCGCGGGAAATGCTTTGCATTCGACGTAGTCAATGACGGCCTCAAAAAAAAGGCCGTCAAAGCGTCTAAAAAATCAATTGTCTAATTAATGTCAAAATATCAAAGAGTCTAATTGTCAAACAGTCTAATTGTCTAATCGTCCAATTGTCCACAAATCACTCGATTATGATTTCATCGCAGAACAACCACGCCTTGTCGCCAGCGCCGACATGCCAATCGGGGCAAACGCCCAGATTCTTTGCCACCATCTTGATGTAGCGTGTTTCACATTCCGGACGCACTTCCATTTCCTGAACGTAGGAACCGAGTTCATCCTCCGGCAGCGTGTTTTTCACCTTGCCAACGCTCTTGAAATTCTTTCCGTCGTCAGAAATGAAATATTCGACTTCGGTCGGCATGAAAATCCAAGAATCCTGATCCTGGAAGAAACTGCCAGCCACACGGTTCACCCTTTGACTGAGGCCCAAATCGATGGTTGCCACCAAGTCGACACCATGATAACCTTGCCAGCCGCCCGTGCGGAAATTCTGTCCGCCACGCAAACGGTCAATCAAAGCCTTGTCGCCACCTGCCTCATACTGGTTGGAATAAGCACTTTCGACCGTTACAATACGCTGCGCATCAATATAATGATAGTGTGCATCGACAGGTCTGCTCCAGCGGCCATCCTGCAAAGCGGCAACCGTGATGACGGTGCTTTCCTTCACATAGAAAGGCTCGGTGTAAAGCATGGCATTTTCATTCGGTGCCGTTTCATCCAAGGTGTAGTAAATCTGAACGCCTTCAACCGGATGGCTCATCGAGACCAAAAGACTGTCGAAGAAGGTATCCGATTCGGCATTAATCGTCGGGACAATGACGATATTTTCAGCGGGGATACGCATCACCGGACAGTTTTCAGGTTGCGTTGCCCATTGCGAATCAGGATTGTCGGTCATGGTGAAAACCAATTCGCCGCCAGCATACACTTCGTCGAAATAAATGTAACTGCGGTCCAAAGCCTTGCCGTTGAGTTTCACCGACTTCACATAACGGTTGTGAATGTCAAGATTCTCGGCAAGAACCGTAAACTGCTTGCCGTTTTCGAGGCTCAAAGTCACGCGGTCGAAGCGCGGCACACCTAAAACATAATAACCCGAACCAGGCGTAGCCGGATAGAAGCCCATGGCGCTGAACACAGCCCAAGCCGACATCTGGCCGCAGTCTTCGTTGCCCGAATAGCCGTCGCGTTCATCGGTATAGAAATCGTCCATCACCTGATTCACATACTTTTGCGTCATGGTCGGACGACCGATGAAATTATACATGTACACCGTGTTGTGACTCGGCTCGTTGCCGTGGGCATATTGGCCAATCAAACCCGTGATGTCGGGCTGCACGCGTCCCGAAAGTTCAACCGAAGTAGTGAACAATTCATCCAACTTCTTGCCATAGGCTTCCATGCCGCCCATCATGTCGATGTGCGTGTTGACATCCTGCGGCGCAAAGAAACCATATTGATAGGAATTGGCTTCCGTCAAAGTGAAATTCACCTGACTTGGGTCGAAAGGATGCATGAAGCCACCATTTCTGCGGCCTTGGAAGAACTGATTTTCAGGATTGTAGATATTCTTATAGGATTGTGCCCTTTCATAGAATTCATTGGCGATTTCGGTCTTGCCCAAATCCTCGGCCATGCGTGCCACGCACCAATCGTCGTAGGCATATTCCAGTGTCTTTGAGGTGCCTTCGCCTTCCATGTCAATTGGTAGGAAACCATATTGCGCGTATGGCTTCAAACCGAAAGCATCGCGTTTCGAGCAAGCCACCATGGCATCCAAAGCCTTTTCGGCATCGAAATCGCGAATGCCGTTGAAATAAGCATCGGCGATGACCGGAATGGCGTGATTGCCAATCATGCAATAGGTTTCGTTGGCAGCCAATTCCCAAACCGGAAGCACGCCCCCCGTCTCGTAATTATTAATAAAGGTGTTGATGAAATCGAGGGTGCGTTCGCGCTGCATCAGGCTGAACAGCGGGTGCAGACTGCGGAAAGTGTCCCACAATGAGAACACCGTATAAATCGGTCTTTCCGACTGATGGACCTGCAAATCGTGGGCGCGGTAACGGCCATCGGCATCGCTGAAAAGGTTAGGCGCGACCATGGTGTGATACAAAGCCGAATAGAAAACGGTCTTGTCGCTTTCCGAATTGCCTTGCACATCGTAGCGTTTCAGTTCGGTATTCCATCTGTCGTAGGCTTTCTGTGCCAAAGCATCGAAATCGAAATCGCCATCGGCAAGTTCATTCTTCAAGTTGTTCTTCGCACCATCCACATCGACGGCTGACAAGGCGATACGCATCACGATCTGCTCACCTTCCTCGGTATCGAAATCGAAATAAGCCTTGATGTTGTCGCTTTGCAAAGTGCCATCGTTATCAGCAATGGCGCCGTGGTCGAACATCGAATAAGCCTTGAACGGCTTTGAAAATTCGGCATAGAAATAAAGGTATTGGTCTTTTGCCCAGTCTCTTGTGCGGCGGAAACCGCTGATAGCGTTTTCACCTTCAATGGTCAGTGAGGATTCGTAGACATCCTCGTCATCGACGCCTTCCACCAAATCGAGCAGCACATGGGCATCAGCCGATTGCGGGAAAGTGTAGCGGTGCATACCCACGCGGTCGCCCGTGGTGAGTTCCACCTTCACATTATAGTCATCCAAAAGGACAGAATAATAGCCCGCCTTGGCATCCTCGTTTTCATGATTGAATGATGAACGATAACCCGTCTTGGTATCTTCGGCAATGCCTTTGTCCAGTTTCACTTCGCCGACAACAGGCATGAAACGGAAATCGCCATAATCGGCGCAACCCGTGCCGCTAAGATGGGTGTGGCTGAAACCCAAAATGGTCTTGTCGGAGGTGTGATAGCCCGAACAGCCGTCCCAGTCGTTCATACGCGTATCGGGGCTAAGCTGCACCATGCCGAAAGGCACCGTAGCGCCAGGGAAAGTGTGGCCGTGGCCGCCAGTGCCGATAAACGGGTCGACGTAAGCAGCGGCATCTTCAATAGGATTGACTTCTTGTTTTGTCTGACATGCTGCCAAAATGAGGAGCATCAAAGGGAGGATAAGTTTATTCATATCAATTAGTTATTATTGTTCATTTTTGAATAGATAATATCAACCACATGCAATTCTTTGCCTTTCACATAATATAAGACAGACGACTTTGGATGTGTTGGCATGATTCTGTATTCAACAGCATTGATGATTTTATAAAATTTTCCAATACCAGGTGATGTGGCAATTGAACTCAATGCGTCATTAATATTATTGATAAACGTTCTTGCAAATTGTTCACCATATCCATTGTTCTTGTACCATTCCAACGTGTCCATAACAGCCATTATTGCAGCTGGTTCCCATATTATGCTTAATGATTCCATGAATCAAGCATTTTATCAATTTCACACATCATTTGCTCATGAGGCAGACCGCCCTTCTGCTCAAACTCTTTCCTTGCTTCACCAATCGCTTCATCCAACGCCTCCTCCGAATCGTAAACATGGATCGGCATCGGTTGCCCGATGAAATAATTGTGTTCTTCCAAATAGGCAATGCGCTCAGCATCATAATGTTCCAAGGCATATTTTCTGGCCCGCGAAACTTTCTCATTAAACTGCCGTTTCATTTCTCCTTTCAGAAACACGAAAACATTATTCAGCACATTCATATCTTCCTGCGTCTCAACATAACTGATAATCTGCGAGCGCAATGCCGAAATGTCGCTGACAGTATAATATGGAGCAGCCGGTTCACCTACCATCGATTCATTTTCATTGTATTCCATAGCACCTATTATAATAATTTGCAAAACTACATAAATTTCCGAGTCTTGCAAACGAAATAATAAAACTACTCATGCAAGGTAGGAATGCAGACTTCCCCTCTCCTTGTCCAGACTGTAAAAAAACATTAATTTATCCATAATTTATCCATATATCATCCATTACTCACCCAATAATTAATGGTTATCTATGTGTTAATAATCGTTAAATTATGTATTAATTCCGACTCCGTCATAGTCTGGTCTGGCTTGGGGGATTATCTGGCAAACAGGTGAGCAAAATAGGCTTGCGAAGCAATAATAATTTCATAATTTTGCAAAGAATTTAAAAAATCATACTTCTATGAAAAAATTATCCCTTGTCGTAGCACTGCTACTCGCCAATTTCACTTTGGCTCAAGCCCAATGGATCAGTCCGGGCAACGGAACGACCTACACAATGGCCAGCCTCGCCGATGACAGCGAAGGCTGCGTCGAATTTGTTGAAGGAGGCACCTTCCGCATCAACAACGACCTCACCATTTCGGAAAACGACAGACTGGTCATTGCTGATAACGAAGACATCGTTTTGGTCAACGACCAAGTCACCGTCACCATTCAAGGTTCGTTCAGCTGCCAGCATCACGACAGTTATGTCGAAATTAAGGCTGAAAACGATGGACACTACAACCTGCGTTTCGAAAACGCCACCGGCTGTCTGCTCAACGGCATCAAGTTCAAGTATGGCGGCGGTTTCATGATCATCGAAAGCGAGGTCGTTTTCAACGACTGCTATTTCGTTCACTTCAACACGCAATCGAACAATGCAGCCGTCAACTACATGAATTGCGGCCCTGTTTTCAAAGGCTGCACCTTTAAAAACAACGACGGCGCTGCCATTGCATCAGGCGTGAACGTCAACGGATCGCCAACCATCACAGATTGCTATTTCTTCAACAACGTCATCACCAACCAGAACCTGCCGCAGATTAATCTCGGTCCCGGAGCCGAAGACTCCATCCGCATTGTCGGCAACACCATCGAAGGCAACCACTACAGCATGTCGGGCGGCATCGCCATCACCGACCTGATGGGAACTGGCAGCACCAAAGTCCTGCTCAAAGGCAACGAAATCAAGAACAACCGTTACGGCTACAACCAGCAGGGCATGGTCATCAGCTCGCTCATCACCGACAACCTTTTCATCGACAACGATGCAGAGGTTGACCCGATGAACGGCGGCAGCGGCATCAGCATCTACGGCTATTCGACCGACATGAAAGCCAAGTTGCGCCGCAACACCATCACCGGCAACCAGTGGGGCATCACCGCCATCTATTACAACGACATCGACATGGGCACCGAAGACGACTGGGGCTACAACATCATCAGCGACAACCACAACGACGGCTATGGTGAGGATGCCGTTTTCGCCATCTACAACAACAGTTTCAGCGACATCAGCGCCATTGGCAACTATTGGGGCACTGATGATGAAGCCGAAGTTGAAAACGTAATCTACCACTTCCCCGATTTAGGCGAAGGCTACGGCACCGTCACCTACCTTCCTTTCCTTCAGGACGACCCGACCAGCGTCAGCCAACACTTTGCCGCCAATTGTGGAATCAACGTGTTCCCTAACCCAAATCAGGGCAGATTCACCATCAACTGCATGGCAGGAAACGCCCAAATCGACATCTTCAACACGATGGGACAGCTTGTATTTACTGGGCAACTCAAGGAAGGCGACAATTCCATCGACCTCAGCCACCTGAATTCTGGCATGTATTTTGCAATGGTAAACGGCAATGAAATAATTAATCAAAAAACAACCATATTAATTACCGAATAAGAAAAAAGCACTATATTTGCAACCCATTACATACGAATGTAAACACACTATCAACAATTTAATTAATTAAATTACAAACAAAATGAAAAAAGTATTGTTACTTTCCCTCATCCTCGCAGTAGGTATGACCGGCTTCGCACAGACGAAGAATCAAGCAATTAAGGCTCCTAAGCTGAAGGTTGGCACCGCCGACGTTCACAAGAGAGCAATGGGCAAACAGGAAGCTGTTCAGGCTTACCAGTATCTGCCATCATCAATCAGCGTCGCCAGCACAAGATACGAAGAATTGTGCGAATTCGAAACAATGATTACGAACTACGACCTTCAAGGCAATGGTTTCGTTGCTAACCGTATGGCTCGCTTCCAGGATGGTACCGTTGGCGTAACCGCTACTTTCTCACTCGCTGGCACCGCTGCCGCTCCTGACCGTGGTACAGGTTACAACCTCGTTTTGCCTGATGGCGAATTGCTCTTCCCTGATGGCCCAGAAGCACGCATTGAAGAAGAAAAGACCGGTTGGCCTTCATACGCACAGTGGGGCGAAGACGGTGAAATCGTCGTTGCTCACACCAGCGTCGGCACCATGGTTTGCTACACCCGCGAAAAGAAAGGCGAAGGCGAATGGACAAGACACGAAATTCCGAACCCAAGCCTCGGCGCTACCGCTGAAGAATTGACTTGGCCAAGAGTCATCACTTCAGGTCCTAACCACAACATCATCCACGTCATCGCTGCTGACCAGGATTCAGACAACACGGCTATCACTTACACTTACTATGCAAGATCAACCGATGCTGAAAACTGGGAAGTCGGCTTCATGCCTACCCTCGAAGAAGACGGCGAAGAAGGTCTCTACAGCGCTGACTACTATGCACTGGCAGCCAACGGTAACACCGTTGCCATCCTGCTCACCGGCGACGTCATGGCTCACACCTACATCCTGAAATCAACCGATAACGGTGAAACCTGGAATAAAATCAAGGTTTGGGACAACCCATACGCTGGCATGGACTGGGAAACCGACGAAGCATCACTCTTCGGTGAAGACAATGCAATGTATGGCCCAGAAACAGGTGCCATCTGCATCGACAACAACGGCATGGTTCACGCTGCTTTCTCAAGCCACCACTACTTCCATCCTGAACTCGGCACATCATACCAATTCTATTATGGCATGTCAGTCGACGGTATCTTCTACTGGAACGAAGAAATGTATCCAAACGGCACTGTCACTCCTCCAGTTTGGGACTATGACGGCGACGACGGTCACGTTCACGTTGAAGGCACCAGCCACGACTGCTTCCGTTTCTGGTGGCCAGCTGACAATGCAGGCGAATACATTGTCCGTAACTTCGACCAGCCAATCGCTGGTTTCATTGATCCAGTTATGGCTTCAGAATGGAACAACGACAGCTTCTACTATGAAGACTACTACGGCTACTGGCAGGGCGCTTCAGCTCTTCCGGCAATCTGCGTTGACGAATCAGGCGCTATCGCTATCGCTTTCAGCTGCCCAGACGGCAACCGCCAACTTTACGATGCCACTTACTATTACAGAGGTGTTTTCATGAGCTACATTGATGTTCCTTACACTATCGGTGATGCTTACGACGAAGAAAATCCTGGTGGCTGCTACTACTACAACGAAGAATGGCTTATGGAAGACTTCATGCACATGCAGGAAGAATGCGTTGCTGTCAGCTCAATTCAGAACACCACCAACAAGGAATTCTGGATTTCTTACCAAGGTGACGCTCTCTGCGGTTTCGGTATCGGCAACTCAGCTACACAAGGTGGTATCGACGACAACACCATTTGGGCCATGAAAGTCATTCCTGCTATTCCTAACCTCAGCACAAACGAAGCTGTCAACCCATTGACTTCAATCAAGGTTTATCCTAACCCTGTAACCGATGGCAATGCTACATTCGAAATCAACGCTGCACAGGCTTCAGAAATGAACATCGCTATCTACAACATCACTGGCCAGAAGGTTATGGAAAAGACCGTCAACGCTGCTCTTGGTTACAGCCAAGTCAACCTCAGCAACCTCAACAGCGGCATCTACTTTGCTACTGTCAAAGCTAACGGTTTTGAAAACACTGTTAAGTTTGTTGTGAAATAAGTGACACAATAATAACTTTCTAAGAAAGGAGGCCGGAAGGTCTCCTTTCTTTGTTTATGCAACTATATACTTGTAGACCTTCGGATTTCATCGAGTTGCCACCTGCCAATTAATAAGACTTCGGCAACCAACATAGGTTAAATAAGTAGGGGAGCAAAATTAGTTTACATATTGGTTCGGGGCTTCGACATCGTCACACCCTTGGAAAAGGATGTCAGCAACCTGATTTGCAGCTCATTGAGCCTGTCGAAATGAGAAGGTGTTTTTGCAAATTAATTATGAATAGTTACTTAGTAAATAGTTGCCATAATCATTGTAAATTCAATGGCTTCTGAAGAATTAAACGAAAAGTGCTATACTTTGGAAGAATCGAAACGGCTGCTGACTGAATTTTCATCCTGAAAATTGTTTCGGTGTATTGTAAGTGACTCAGAAATTGAATAGGTAGAGACCTAGCGTGTTATGTCTCTATTTTTTTGAGATAATGTGATGGAAAAACTCATACTGTCTTTTTCAAGACAATCCTAAACGTAGTTCCTTGATTGACAACGGAATTCTTGACGAAAATCTTTCCTTTGTGGTATTCTTCGATGATGCGTTTTGCCAACGATAAGCCCAAGCCCCAGCCACGTTTCTTGCTCGTGTAGCCCGGATTGAAGACTTGCTTCCACCTTGATTTTGTAATGCCTTTGCCCGTGTCGCTCAGGTCAATGATGATTTGTCCGTCTTCTTCAAACAGGTCTAAGGTGATTTTTCCATGGTCGCCCATAGCATCAATGGCGTTTTTGGTGAGGTTTTCCAGCACCCAGCGGAAAAGCGATGGTATCAGCGGCACGATGAGTTCGTCATTCGGCATATTGATTTCAAACTCGAATTTCTTTGAGAAGCGCTTTTGGAGGTAATCCATTGTGTCCCAAACCAGTGCAATGATGTTTGTCGGCTCAAGCACAGGCACTGAACCGATTTTCGAGAAACGGTCGGCAACGATTTGCAGCCGTTCGATGTCTTTTTCCATTTCGTTAGTCCCGACAAATGGCTCTTCCTGCATCTTCATCAGTTCAATCCAACCCATAAGCGATGAAAGCGGCGTGCCGAGTTGGTGCGCAGTTTCCTTGGCCATGCCGGCCCACACTTGGTTTTGTTCCGAACGGCGTGCATAACTGAAAAGCATGTAGGCGATGAAGAGGAACAAAGCCACGACAACTATCAGAATGATAGGGTAGTAGCGCATCTGGTTGATGAGGTCGGAAGTGCGGTAGAAAACGTAGGTTTTCCCTTTGTCGATGGATTCAACCTCAATGGGCTGGTTTTCGTCGCGCATGGCTGCAAGTTGTTTTTCGACATAATCGCCGTTTTGCATCAAGGCGGAGTCTAAGTTGCCGTAACTGATGATTTTCGTCAGATCTTCATTTATGACGATGACTGGTGCGCCAACCGAATTGGTCGTGATGTCATTCATGAAACCATCGAACATCTCATCCAAAACAGCCTTTAACTCGGTGTAAATCAGCGACTCGTTGTAATACAGCCATTGCACTTCGGTAAAACCGGTATTGATTTTTATTGGCTCGAATTTCGAGTAGGCCTGTTTCATTTCATCATCGAAATGCGTTTTGCCTTCTTGCGATGCGGGTAGGTTGCTCGAAAACATGATATTACCATGGTTGTCGGTAATGACAAGCGGGATGCTGATGTTGTTTCGGATGATGTCTAAATAGATGCCAGTGTTGTCATTTCGGCTGAAATCGAGCACTTCGTGATAAGCCTTGGCAAGCAGTTCCACGCGGAGTTGTTCCTGTTCGCTGACATCGCCGAAAAACTCTTCGGTGTATTTCATCATTAGCGCGTGCTGCTCCATGGCTTCGGCCCACAGTTTTACCTGATTGCTTTCCTGCCGCGCAATGGATTTCACCAGATTGTTGGTGTACCACAGCGAAGCACCCACAATCATCAAAGCGAAAACGGCCAAAATCCATTTCCAATGCTTTTTCTTTGTATAGAGATTCGCTTTCACGATATGATAAACGTGATCCTGTCCGCTTTATTGCATTATGCGGCAGGACTTTAGATTTCTTTTCTCATGCGGGCGACGGGGATGCCAAGCTGTTCCCTGTATTTCGCCACGGTGCGGCGTGCAATCGGATAGCCTTTATCTTTCAGTATTTCCATCAGGGCCTCGTCGGTCATAGGCTTTTTCTTGTCTTCTTCGTCAACGCAATCTTGCAGGATGCGCTTGATTTCGCGTGTCGAAACCTCTTCGCCTTCGGTGTTGGTGATGCCTTCGCTGAAGAAGAATTTCAGCAGGAAAACGCCGTAAGGTGTCTGAACGTATTTGCTGTTCGCCACGCGCGAAATGGTGGAAATGTCAAGTTCGACTTTGTCAGCTATATCCTTAAGAATCATCGGTTTCAACTTTGTTTCATCGCCTGTCAGGAAAAACTCCCGTTGTTTGTCGATGATGGCTTTCAAGGTGATGTAGAGCGTCTTCTGCCTTTGCTGGATGGAACCGATGAACAGCTTTGCGGAATCGATTTTCTGCTTGACGAACTGCACGGCTTCCTGCATACGGGGGGTGTCTTTGTAGTTGGAATATTCTTCAAGCATGTTGATGTATTCCTTGCTGACGCGCAATTCGGGCATGTTGCGGCTTTCTAACGAAAGTTCGATGATGTTGTCCTTTACATAAACAAAGAAATCAGGGACGATGTAGTGCGAGTTTTTCGTTCCGGTCGATGAGGTGTCGCCGGGTTTTGGATTGAGTTTCAGAATCTCATCAATGGCGGCTTTCAGTTGCTGGTTGCTGACTTCCAGTTTCTTGACAATCTTGTCGTAGTGTTTCTTGGTAAACTCTTCGAAACAGTCTTTTACGACGGTGATGGCCAGGCTGTAGTCGTCGAAGGGATTGTCTTCCTGAAGCCTTTCCAACTGGATGAGCATACACTCCTGAAGGTCGCGTGCGGCGATGCCGGGTGGGTCGAGTTCCTGCACGATGGCAAGCACTTCCGCAACTTCTTCCTCTGACGCTTCAATGTTTTGGGTGAAAATCAGGTCGTCGACGATCTCTGAGACCTTGCGGCTCATGTAACCATTATCATCAAGATTGCCAATGATATAGGCACCTAAAATCTCCTGCTTTTCAGTCAATTCGCGGTAGCCAAGCTGTTGCAACAGGTATTCTTGGAAAGTAGTCTCGCTTGAAATTGGCGTTTCGTAGTCTTCATCATCGCTGCTGCGGTTGTTGACTTGCAATTTGTAGGAATAATCGTCGATGTCTTCGTCTTGGAGGTAATCCGTGATGTCGAATTCTTCTTTCTCATCGAAAGCGGGTTCTTCTTCGCTTTCATTATATTCCTCGTTTTCAGCATCTTCACCATTGTCGTTGTCTTCATCGGCAACGGATTCGTTGTCTTCAAATTCTTCGTTTTCGCTGGCATCTTCCAAAGCCGGATTGGCCTCGATTTCTTCCTTGATGCGTTGTTCGAGTTCAATAATAGGGAGTTGCAGCAGTTTCATAAGCTGAATCTGCTGAGGCGAAAGTTTCAGTTCCTGCCTTTGGGTCTGTGTCAGTTTCTGATTCGACATCGTTTTTCGTTTTTTGTAGGGACGCACCGCGTGCGTCCGTCTGTAGAGACGCGATTTATCGCGTCTAATATGAAAAAATTGAAATTATGAATAGAGACGCGATGAATCGCGTCTCTATTCATAAAATTATCATTAATACAAGCAATTCTTAGGTGTACGAGGGAAGGCGATGACGTCGCGGATGTTGGTCATGCCGGTAACGAACAGGATAAGACGCTCGAAGCCAAGACCGTAGCCTGAATGAGGCACGGAACCGAAACGGCGGCTGTCTAGATACCATTGCATCGATTCTTCCGGAATGCCGACTTCGTGCATACGGTCCAGAATCTTGTTGATATCGGTTTCGCGTTCCGAACCGCCAATGATTTCGCCGATGCCAGGGAAGAGCACGTCCATGGCGCGGACGGTCTTGCCGTCTTCGTTCTGTTTCATGTAGAAGGCCTTGATTTCCTTAGGGTAATCGGTCAGGATGACAGGCTTTTGGAAGTGCTTTTCAACGAGGTAGCGCTCGTGTTCCGACTGCAGGTCGATGCCCCAGCCCGTGACAGGATATTGGAACTTGCCTTTCTTGTTGTAGTTGCAGTTGCGGAGGATGTCGACGGCTTCGGTGTAGGTCAGGCGGACAAAGTCGTTTGCGAGAACGAAACGCAGTTTGCTGATGAGTTCCATCGACTTTTCTTCTTCTTTTTTGCCTTTTTCTTCTTCCTGCAAACGCTTGCTAAGGAATTGAAGGTCGTCCATGCAGTTATCCAAAGCATACTGAATCAAGTATTTCAGCATTTCTTCGGCCAGATCCATGTTGTCGTTGATGTCGAAGAAAGCGACTTCAGGTTCAATCATCCAGAACTCAGCCAAGTGGCGGGTGGTGTTTGAATTTTCGGCGCGGAAAGTAGGGCCGAAGGTGTAAATCTTGCCCAATGCGGTGGCGGCCAGTTCGCCTTCCAACTGACCCGAAACGGTCAAGTTAGTTGGCTTGCCGAAGAAGTCCTGCTTGTAGTCGACCTTGCCCTCTTCGGTGCGTGGCGGGTTTTGCATGTCCAAAGTGGTGACTTGGAACATTTCGCCGGCACCTTCACAGTCTGATGCGGTAATCAACGGCGTATGGATGTTGACAAAACCTTTGCTGTTGAAGAACTGGTGGATGCCGAACACCATGGCGTGACGGATGCGCATGACGGCACCAAAGGTGTTGGTGCGGAAACGCAGGTGAGAGATGTCGCGCAAGAACTCCAATGAGTGTTTCTTGGGTTGCAAAGGATATTCGTCAGGGTTGGCAGGACCGAAAAGTCCGATTTCCTTGACGGAAAACTCCACGTTTTGCCCGCTTCCCATCGATTCGACGAGTTTGCCGGTAGCCCAAAGTGATGCGCCAGCGTGCATCAAGGCGAGTTTTTCTTCTGGAATCACGTTCAAATCGATGACCAATTGTAGGTTGTTGATGGTTGAGCCATCGTTAAGGGCAATGAATGCCACGTTTTTGCTGCCGCGCTTGTTGCGCACCCAGCCCATTACAGTAATCTCATTGTCAGATGCTTGCATCTGCAAGGCTTGCTTTATCTCTACTCTTTTCACGATTGTAAGTTTTTTATTCTTGATTTAATCTGCAAAGGTAGGTAAAAAAGGCAAGTGTTGGTCATGTTTGGGATTGAAAAATGAAAATAGGCAATAATATACTTTTAGACCCAGGATGAAAGATGCAAGTTGAAAAAGCCGAAAGGCTGATTTGAATCGAGCGGTTGCGAGATTCAGAGGAGGATAAGGTAAAGTTTTATGGGTTTTGGATGTTTTGGTTATAAAGAGGACAAATCGTATATTGTTGTCTTCAAAATAATGCTGCAAAGAAAAAGTTTTTTGAAATTTGGGCATAAAAAAAGGCTCCCGAAAATGGAAGCCTTGTATGGGGAAAAACAGTCAATAGCCTATTGCAATTGCTGCAATCAGTGCGAAAAGCATGATTATTACAGCAAATATAAGCATGACGATTGTGTAGATGCCCATGAATTTCCAATAGGATTTGGTGTTTTTCAGGAATTCGACCATTTGTGCGTTGTCGTTGCTTTCAACTGCGGTTTTGGCAGCCTTGACTGCACGGAAAATGTAAATAGTCGGGAATACTATTATGCCGGCAAAAATAAGGTAGAAAACGCCTGTTGTAATCGCAGTTATGCCTTTGATTTCCGGCATCAATGTGTTGACGAGAGCTGAGTCTCTCGACATGAATGAGATTGCCATAACGACCAAGCAGACAATTCCGATAATCATAATGATACCGAAAAGCTTCATCCATTTTCTGGTTTCGTTAACATAGACTTTGCATTCTTCAAGTTGCTTGAGTTGATTTTCTTCCATAGTGTTTAATTTTTAAGAGTTAGTAAATGTATTTACGGCAACAAAAATAGAAAGTTTTTCATTATGCACAAAAAAAGAGCCTCAAAAAAGAGGCTCTTGAATGAAATTTTTTCAAGATGGTTTATTTGAACCAGCTTGTGAGGCGTTCCTTTGCGAAAAGGTAGTAAACGATGAGGCCAATCCAGCTTGTTGCCAAAAGGATAACGATGGAAATGATTTTCCCGGCTGTGCCGATGTTCATTTTGAGGATTTCCAAAACGGCCTTGATGCAGAGGATGATACCTACGATGTAGATGATTTTTGCTATCATGACAAGATGAATTAAATGGTTAGTAATATTATGTTTAATCAACTTTCAGTTTCTTGTATCTGAAGCGTTTCGGCTCGCTGTTGCCCAAACGTTTCAGCTTGTTTTCTTCGTATTCCGAGTAGCTGCCTTCAAAGAAATAGACCTGCGAGTCGCCCTCGAAAGCGAGAATGTGGGTGGCGATGCGGTCGAGGAACCAGCGGTCGTGGCTGATGACGACAGCGCATCCGGCAAAGTTTTCAAGACCTTCTTCCAACGCACGCAACGTGTTGACATCGATGTCGTTGGTAGGTTCGTCCAAAAGCAGAACGTTGGCTTCCTGTTTCAAGGTGAGGGCGAGGTGCATGCGGTTGCGTTCACCGCCTGAAAGCACACCGGCTTTTTTCTGCTGGTCGTTGCCGTTGAAATTGAAACGCGAAACGTAGGCTCTCGAGTTCATGCTGCGTTTGCCCAACTGGATGAGTTCGTTGCCGTCGGAAATGACTTCCCAGACGGTCTTCTCGGGGTCGATGTCGGCATGCTGCTGATCGACATAGCCGATTTTCACGGTCTCGCCAACTTCAAAACTGCCCGAATCGGGCTTTTCCAGTCCCATGATGAGGCGGAAAAGCGTGGTCTTGCCGGCACCATTCGGACCGATGACACCTACAATGCCGCCTTGTGGCAGACTGAAACTGAGGTTCTCGAACAGCAGTTTGTCGCCGTAGGCTTTCGTTATATTGTTGGCTTCGATGACTTTTGCACCGAGGCGGTCGCCATTCGGAATATAGATTTCGAGTTTCTCTTCCTTTTCCTTCACGTCTTCGTTGAGCATCTTTTCATACGATTCCAGACGTGCCTTGCCTTTGGCATGACGTGCTTTTGGTGCCATTCTGACCCATTCCAGTTCGCGTTCCAAGGTCTTACGGCGTTTGCTCTCGGTCTTTTCTTCCATAGCGAGGCGGGCGGTCTTTTGGTCAAGCCAAGAGGAGTAGTTGCCTTTCCACGGAATGCCTTCGCCGCGGTCGAGTTCGAGAATCCATCCGGCAACGTGGTCGAGGAAATAACGGTCGTGGGTGACGGCAATCACGGTGCCTTTATATTGCTGCAAATGGCTTTCCAGCCATTGGATGGATTCGGCATCCAAATGGTTGGTAGGTTCGTCAAGAAGCAGGATGTCAGGTTCTTGCAACAACAAGCGGCAGAGTGCCACGCGGCGGCGTTCGCCTCCCGAAAGGTTCTTGACAGGCGTGTCGCCATCAGGACAGTTCAAAGCATCCATGGCGCGTTCCAGTTTGCTGTCGAGTTCCCATGCATCGTGGGCTTCGATGAGTTCGGTGAGTTCGCCTTGACGCTCAATGAGCTTGTCGAAATCGGCATCAGGTTCGGCGAATTTGTTGTTGATTTCCTCGTATTCCTTGAGCATATCAACGATTTCCTGCACGCCTTCTTCCACCACTTCGCGGACGGTCTTGTTGTCGTCCAATTGCGGCTCCTGGTCGAGCATTCCAATGGAATAGCCGGGCGAAAAGACCACTTCGCCGTTGTATGATTTTTCCTTTCCTGCAATGATGCGCAGCAAAGTCGACTTGCCGGCGCCGTTCAGGCCAATGATGCCGATTTTCGCTCCATAAAAGAAGGAGAGGTAAATGTCTTTCAGGATTTGTCTTGACGGTGGAATGACTTTGCTTACGCCGACCATCGAGAATATGATTTTTTTGTCGTCAGTTTGTTGTGCCATGTATGTTGTGTTGTTTGGTGTTTAAATGTTGAATTGTTTTTGCGTTGGTTTAATTGAAATTCGTATGAGCAAAAATATTGTATTTCTTTTGATTGTGCAATAAAATTCAAAAAAATATACTGCGAAAAGTGGTTTAAAAATCATAGTTATCGCACTGCATCTTTCATTGCCTCTTCCATGATTTGCGTGGCTTTGCCCCAATCGTAGACGCGGTTCGTGAAGTCGAACCCGTCTTGGGCGATTTGTTTTGCGCGGTCGTTGTCGGTCAGTAGGGTAATGATGTGCTGCGCCAGTTCTTCGGCGTTGCTGCCAACGAGGATTTCCTTGCCGTTTTTTGCGCCCAACGAGCCGTTGGCCAAAGGCGTAGTGATGCACGGCAAACCCATCGACATGGCTTCCAAGAGCTTGTTTTGCAAGCCTGTTCCGATGCGCATCGGGGCAATGAAAATGCGGCTTTGGGCGTAGGCATCACGGATGTCGTCGAGCCAGCCGCTGATGATGATGTTGTCGCAAGCGGCTTTCTTGACTTTCGGGTCGGGCGTGGCGCCTGCAACGTACATTTTTGCGTTCGGAATTTGTTTCCAGACAATGGGCAAAATCTCATTGGCTAAATAATCGACGGCATTCACGTTAGGCGCATAGCTCATGTTGCCGGTAAACACAATGTCGTATTTCTTTTCCTTTTCCTGTGGGGCGAAAAATTCGTGATCGACGCCGTTGGGGATGATGAGGATTTCGTTTTTCTCTGGATGTGGAATCAGTTCGCGATCGGGTTCGCTGATGATGGTCTTGACATCGAAATCATCGAAAATAGCGGCTTCGTAGCGTTTCAGGCGGCGATATTCCATGCTGAAAACAGGTCGCGTGATAGGCGATGCAATGTCGGCACGACGTTTCATGCCATACGAGAAAACATCTTGATAGTCAATGGTTTTCGGAATGCCTTTTTTGCGGATATATTCAGCCACGCGCAGTAGTTGTCCGAAAAGCATATCGGGTTTGTATTTGTCAATCAGCGCATTGATTTTCTTCGCAGCCTTGCTGTTGTAGAAATAGCCGCATTGCATGGGCAGGCCTTTGAGAAAGGCTCTTGTCAATCCGAGGACGATCTGCGGCTTGCTGATGCTGATGAAATTGATGGATACGCAAAACGGCTGCAAGGTCTGGAAAGCCCGCTGCTCGTCGGTTTTCGGGTCATCGTTGAGGGCGCAAAGCACGATTTCGTTGTGCTTGGCAAGTTGCTTTATCTGATTGAATGCGCGTAACTTGTCGCCTTTTTCAAGCGGGTATGGAATGCGTGGCAGTAATACGAAAATCTTCATTTCATCAGAAATTTGACGACAAAGGTAAGGAATTTCCGTTTTAAAAAATAACCTGTAACGGAAATAGATGTTTTTTCGCTTCGCTAAACGCTAATTCCCATAAATGAATCATAAATTATTGAAAACTATAATTAGATTCAAAATTTACAAAACTATTTTATCTGTAGTTTGTTGAAAATCAGCGTAATCAGTGTAATTTGCGATTCTAAAAATCATGTTCCGCCATGGCGGTAAAGAGTAAATTCGGAGTAAATTAAAGAGTAAATTTTGGAGTAAATTTCTTTTCGTGCGCCTGCCAATCTGTCAATTCATGCGCTGTTCCCTGCGCTTGTCGAAGGGCGCATCCAAAAATTTATCTGTATAAATCCGTAAAATCTGTAGTATATTAAAAATCAGCGAAATCAGCGGTTCAAAAAA
Source organism: Candidatus Limimorpha sp. (assembly GCF_056203535.1). Lineage (NCBI taxonomy): Bacteria > Pseudomonadati > Bacteroidota > Bacteroidia > Bacteroidales > Candidatus Limimorpha > Candidatus Limimorpha sp. The sequence continues at coordinate 36,575 of NZ_JBADWU010000034.1, forward strand.
CCTCTGTGCAAATCAACGGCATCAGCGAGAGAAAACTACATGAACGTAATCTTGCTCGAAGGCTTGATTTGTTCGTAGAAAAGCAACAGCCTTTCAATGATTTTGCGGTTGTCGTAGGTTTCTTCCACGAGTTTCCGCGCTGCCTTGCCGATTTCCACGGCCATTTGCGGGTTCTCGTTGATGCGTCGGATGGCTTCAACCATCTTGGCCTTGTTTTCGGCAATAATGATGTTGACATCTTCATCATAAAGGATGCCTTCGGCGCCGACCAACGTGGTGATGACGGTCTTGCCCATAGCCATCGACTCGATGATTTTGATGCGTATACCGCTGCCCGAAAGCAAAGGGACAATGGCCACATCGTGGTTGGCTACAAATTCCCTGGCACTTGGCACCTCTCCGATGACATCGACATGCTCGTTTTTCAGTGTTTTAAGCCATTCGGGCATGTTGCGTCCTGCAAGGTGATACACGAAATCGGGGACTTTTTTCAAGGTGTCGGGCAAAACATCGTTGATGAACCATCGTATGCCTTCCTCGTTGGGCATCCAGTTCATGGAACCGATATGATAGAATTGTGGCTTGTCGTCAATCTCGTAATTAGGCACATATTCCTCGGAATAAACGCCATACGGAATGTCGATGATGGGCTTTGAGCAGTATTTTCTGAAAAAAGCTGCATCTTTGGGTGTGATGGCGGCAATGCCATCGACGGTTTCCAAAGCATTAAGTTCATATTCGCGAAGGGTTTTGGCCAAATGATTGAGATACCAACGTTTAGGCGGGAATTTGGTTTCCTTTGCTGTGCGTTCCCAAATCTTATGTTCCACATTGTGCGCCCGCAGAACGATTAAAGCTTTCGAATGTTTCCTTATGGTTTCTATGTAAGGTGTCATGTGAAGCATTTCGAGCTGAACGATGTCGAAATGTTCCGACTTCAGTACTTCGGTGAGGCGCTTGGTGAAATCTCTTGAGATGAAACGCTCAATGTTGTACGATTTTTTGGTGAAAAGGTTGAGCAAAGCATTCAAAGGCTTCACTCTCAAATCAACATCAATGAGTTCAATGCCGGTCTTGGCCTTGTATTCTGCCGGAATATCGGCTTCGGTCACATTGTATTTCCTGTTGTTGACGGCTAAAATCTTCACTTCATGACCCGCGTTGAGCAAGCCTTGAATGATGCTGTTCATGGCCATCGGACCACCTTCCGTGGCTGGATATGGGGGCTTATTGCACAATAGTAGGATTTTCATGGCTGTTAGGATTTTGAATGAAGATGCGTCAGTTTTTTGAAAGCGTTTCTCCAGCTGTCGGCATCCAGAAGGGCCGAGTCGGATGTGGCCTTGATGGTGAGGAAAACACCCACAGGGAAAAGTATGATGGACGATAGCCACACACCGACAAACATGTTCAGGTCGCCGGCTACGGCCACGCGCTCGGCGGTCATGGATGTAACCCAGTAGACGACAAAAAACAGGACAGAGATGACGGTCGGCAAGCCCAATCCGCCCTTTCGGATGATGGTGCCTAAAGGTGCTCCGATGAAGAAGAAAATCAGGCAGGCTATGCTGAGTGTGAATTTCTTGTGCCACTGCTTGTGGTGTTTCCTGATGTTTTCGGTTTGCGACTTGAAGTCGGAATTGTTGAAGCTGACATTATCTTTGGCATTCTGTGCGCTTCCAACAGCCATGCTGACAACGTCGGCTTTTGAGCCAGGATTGAGATTGTCGATGAGCGGCCATTGCAAAAGGAGAGAGCTGTCAGCTGCCACACTGTCTTGCGTGATGACAGTGGTGTCTTCAGCGCGTGAATTGTAGTTGCTCATCCTTTTCCCGAAACTTTCGGTGAACATTTTCTGCCGTTCGTCGTATCTTGTCCGCAATGAATCCAAAGCCGTGCTGAGTTGGTGAATGTTCATCATTTCATGGTGGGTCTTGTAGAGGTCTTCGCTTGTGTGATTCATGTCGAAATCGGCAAGGCTGAACTTGATTTGCTCTTCCTTGAAGGCCATGCGTTCAAAAGGTCGCCTCGTCTTGTAGTCGTTGTCAGTGGTGACATCGGTGTAATTGAAGCCGTTGTAAAGCGTGAAAATGATGTTGCGGCGGTTGGGGCTTAGGGCCATCATGCCCGAATCGGCACTCATGATTTTCGTGTTGCCTTCGCGGTCGGTGTGGTCGTAAATCTTGACACCGTAGATGTGGCTTCCGTCGTCACCTTTCTTATTAATATAGATGACGTAATCGTCGATGTCGCGGTAATAGATGCCTTCCTTGATGTCGAAAGCCAGTTTCTGGGTGCGCACATCGACAAGTAAAATTCTGGCTTTCAGCGTGGCTACGGGAATGATGCTGTTGGAGAATATGAAAGCTATTCCGCTGAGGAAAATCGAGAAAATCATGAGCGGACGCATCACGCGCCAAATCGAAATGCCCGATGCTTTCATGGCTGCCAGTTCGTAATGTTCGCCGAAATTGCCGAAACACATCAGCGAAGCCAAAAGCAATGCCAATGGTAAAGCCATAGGTACAAAAGTGATGCTCATGTAGAAAAACAGTTTCAGCAAAATGCTTGCTTCCAGGCCTTTGCCGACCATTTCATCGATGTAAAGCCATAGAAACTGCATGAGCAGGATGAAAATCACGATGAAAAACGTGAACAGGAAAGTGCCCAAAAACGACTTTACAATATATTGATACAGTTTCTTCAAAGAGATTCCGATTTAAAAATGCAAAGGTAGGAAATTTTGCGCCATGTTGTAACTTTTCTTTCTTTTCGCCGTAATAGGAGTGTTTTTGATGGACAAATGGACGATTAGACAGTTTGACTTATGGATGATTAGACGATTTGACAATTTTGAATTTATACAACTGATTACCGAATACCGAGAACTGATAACTGAAAACTGAAAACCGACAACTGATTACTAACAAACAAAACATAAACGTATGAAAACAGGATTTATTACAACAATGCTGCTGCTTTTCGCCGCAGGAATGGCGCAGGCGCAAGACAACGAAGCCAAAATTGAAGGCAATCCGAATGTGAACACCATCGTCGTGAACACCACTGGTGATGTCACCATTTATCAAGGCGACAAATTTGCCGTGAGATGGAACGACGAAATGGTTCGTTACAACATGAATTTCGAGATGAAGGACAGCGTGGTCTATCTTTCGGGCATCGACAATTTCGAGGTTACAGTTCCATCCTTGAAGTACCTGAAAGTCAATTCGTGTGGCGATGTCGTTGCACATGATGCCCTTGCAGGGAAAAACCTATCCATTTACAATTTCGGAGCTGGCGACATTGACTTGAACCTGTCTTATTCCAACATCTACCTGAAAAATGAAAGTGTCGGTGATGTCACTTTGCGTGGCGATGCTACCGCTTTGATGGTGGAATCGTCAGGTGCGGGCAATTTCAATGCCGTAAAACTGAATCATTCCATTAGCTTTGTGAATGTCACAGGCATTGGAGAGGGCGATTTGGGCAAAGTCCGCAAGATGGTCTTTGTCCATAATTCTAATAAAAATGCCGGTCAGATTTCGGATAATTGCCGCATTGCTACCAGTTTGGGTTCTCCCATTGTTTTTGAACAGGTTGGTTCAAGTTGGCGAATAAAAGGCTACGAACATCTCGACATAACAGAGGTGTCAGATGAATTGTGTGCCGCCGCTCCATTCTTCGACAACGAACAGCATCGCAATTGGAATACCTTTGAAATTAAAGGAATGGAAAAAAACGCCGAGAATGTTGGTGCAAAAACTGACAGGGAACAGCTTGACGAGGATTTGGGCAATCTGGTGAAGGACATAACCCAAGGCATTGTGAAAGGCTCGCGTGAAAATTGGAGCGAAGACCAATGGAACGATTGGGGCGACAGCCTTGATCTACGTTTCAAGGAATATGAAATGGAAGCCAAGAAATTCGAGATGGAAGCGAAGAAATTTGAAAAGAAAGCAAAGAATTTTGAGAAAGACATGCAGAACAATGTCCAAAACACAAAAGGAGGAAGCCACTTCCTTGAACCGAACTGGGCCAGTTTCGGATTGGGTCTGAACACCTTGCTGACACCTTCATTGAACCAGGATTTTGACGAAGGCTATGAATTTCTGGAACAAAGGCCAATGAAAAGCCTGTATTTTGAAGTGAATTGCTTTGGTGCGGGTGTGGCTTTCGACAGAAATCACAAATCCGGCATTTTTACGGGCTTTGGCTTCTCATTCAACAGGTTTTTCTTCAAAAACCCAATCGTTTTGGTGAACGACCCCAATCAGCTTTCGGCTTCATGGATTGATGAAGACCAATATAAAATGAGAAAAAGCCGTTTGGTGACGATGTATTTCAATGTGCCACTCATGCTTGAATTCAACCCGACAAGAGATTTCTGCATCGAAGCTGGCGTAACGGGAGGCATCAGGCTGTTTGCCGTAAACAAAGCGTACTACGAATACAAGAACGTCGAGCAGCTGATTCCCGACGCAAGCAGACGGAACCGTGGTTTCAGAGAAAGGGATTTCGGACGCTACAGCACCAGTCTGTTCAGCCTTGAAGGTTCACTGAGAGTTACTTACGATGATTTCGGTATTTTCGTCAACTACGACATCCTGCCTGTATTCGACACGAACAAAGCCCCTGATTTGCACGCACTTTCATTTGGCTTCACCTTTGTGTTCTAAACGCTGAAATGTTTGAATGAAGTCAATTTGTAATTTTATGTAATATTGAAAACCTGCTTTTTGAATGTATAGGTGAACGATAGTTTGCCTATACATTTTAATTTACGGAAAAAGGACATATTTTTGAGCGGCAATAAACTTGAATTTTGTACTTTTGCACCTCCAAATTTTAAGTCATGTATCAAATTTTTAAAGACCAACTCGAAAAATCAAAGTTAATCCTCACAGGTGTGAAAAGGAACCAGCGTCTTGGAAGGGAATCTGGTGCCAGCGAATCTATTTTATTGAAGATGGAAGAAGACTGCAAGCGTTTGGAAGCTTTGTCAGCCGAACTCGACAAGATGCAGGAAGAGGCCCGCAAGAAGAGCGAAGAGGCTCACGCTGCCATGGAAGTGCTGAAAAAGCACACCCTGCAAGTCAAGAAATCCATCAAGGAAAAGTACGATCAGACCTGGTGGTGCAAGTTCGGTATCCCCGACAAAAGATAAATTGCTATCCATTTATTGAAAAAGAAAAAGCCTGGTTTTCAGGCTTTTTTCGTTTTTATGAGCACCCTTTCTTCGCCTTTCAAGGTTGTGGCAAAAAGGTAAGTTTCATCGCCATCAGCAATTTTCAGCGTTTTGCGTAACTCGGCAACCGAAAGCGGAAAATTCCTTACCGCAATGCTGGCTTTCTTTACTCCATCCAGCAAAACCTGTTTCACCTTTTTATTATAATGCGCCCAACCTTCCACTTCGAAAATGCGGCCCGGAAAGTCAGAAACATAATCATCAGAAGTGTATAAATTGCTGTTTTTATGCAATTTAAACGTATTGGTGCGCTTTGCCAACGACTTGAAAAAACCACCTTTCATAATCGCAGCATTGGGTTCATAAAGATAACGTTTCACGCCATCGGCCAAAGCCAAATTGCAATTTTGCTCCGCTTCAAAAGCGAAATCCATTTGCGGCTGTTGACTCAAAAGATTGGAACAAACAAAACGAATAGTGCCTTCAAAGCCTCTTTCAAGTATGAAAATCAATTCCTTACATTCATTTGCAACCGCAACGATATGGGCTTCCTTCACATGATTCAACTCGCTCAGGGCTTTTGATATATCGAGCATTGGAGAAAGTTTAATCATCACGGTTTCAGCTTTTTCAAGCATGATTTGCTGCAATTGCACCACATCGGGCGTGCAATCGGAAATGGAAACGGTTTTCCGCCCGTATTGGTCGCGTCGCGCTGGGTCAATGAAAATGCAATCCATTGGTTTGCAATGCAATAGAAAACTTTCCGAAGTTTCGTTCCACACTTGAATCGGACTTTGCAAAACTTCAAAATTATGCCGCGCAAGTTCGCATAAATCGGGATTCATCTCCACATAATGCGCTTGCTCAAAATGCCTTGAAATGAAATGACAGTCGATGCCAAGTCCGCCTGTCAAATCTGCGAAAGTCTTGCCTTTCAGCAAATTGGACTTGTAATTTGCCGTTGCTTCCGACGAACATTGTTCAACAGAAAGATGAATGGGAAACAGCAAATTATCGTTTTCGCTCCACGATGGCACTTTCTTTTGCAGAATTTGCCGCGCTTCGATTTGACGCAAGGCCAAAGGCAAATCGACATCGGCAGGCGCTTTTTTCAAAGCCAGTTCCCTGACATCAGCCGAAAGATTCTCCTTGACAAATCGTTGCGTAGCCTCATTCAACATATTACAAAACATTGTCTTTCAGCGATGCTGCGATTTTCCGTTTCAATTCAAGCGTCATGTTTTCGGTGTCGCTGCGGCGTTCAGGGCGGTAAAGATTCTTGTACTTGCAAGGTGCCAAAGAGAATTTCAGATTGCCAAGACTGCCAGAAATATCCAAGCCCAAACGCGTAGGCAAAGGCGAATCGGTGACGGAAATGTGGTAGCTGCAGGTCTTGTCGAGATTCTGTCGGCCCGAAGCCACGGCCTTGTATTTTCCAATTGAAATCATGAACGGATACAAATCGACTTGATCCTTGAAAACCGTCATCTGCAAATCCAAACTGTCGATTTTATAATTGCCATCAGTGCTAACACCCAACATATCAGTGATTTTCGTAAACGAAAGCTGGTCGTTCACGGTCAAGTTCTGGCCCTCAATATCAGCGGCGGCACGCATTGTGGAGACCTTCGGCTGATAATTGGATTTGAGGTAAGTCTCGGCTGCAATGTGAAATTCAGCCTGTCCGTCGAAAGTGCGCAACATTGGAACCAGCGTGTCGATGTAAGGAATCATCGTCAGCAAGTCGTTGATTTGTACGTCCAAAAGGTGGAAATCCATGCCGAGGAAAAGGTGGTTTTTGCGCGGCGAGCGGTACATGGCAGTGAGTTGCATTTCGGCAGCCTTGTTGGTAAAACCGATTTCCTGCAAAATCAAAGTGCCGTCTTTCACGGTCATTTGTCCGCCAAGATTATTCAGGTCGAAATTGTCGTAAATGGCATTTTTCGTCTTGACGCCAAAGTAAAAATCGACACCTTTCGGCACGATGAAAGGATTGTCTTCCTTGCTGACAGTTTCGTCCATTGCCAACGAATCCGGGTCGCTGCCCAAGCCTGATGTCAAATCCATCAATTCATTGATATTCAAAAACTCAGAAGTCAATTGCAGTTCACCTTTCATCAGATTGTCGTTGTTTTCAATCCATTCCTTAATGCCCACCACGTTACCTTCCAAACTCATATCGGACTGCCCGATTTTCACGGTGCTCTTCTTGAAGCCCAATTCATGCGAATTGAACAGGAAATCAATGTTCGGGACATAAATGGTTTCACTGATGCCATCAACTTGAACCTCAGCGTTTTTCAGCGAAAAATCAGCCTCTGGATTCCATTTGTTCAGGAAATCGTTTTTCGTGTTATCCTGATGCGCAGCCGCCGTCACTTTCAGCGATTCGGTATTGAGCAGATAGGCCTGCCCCATGTTGGCATCGAGCTGCTTGCTGTCGAAAGTAACGCGTGCGTTCAAGTCCTTCGGTTTTTGCTTCGAAGGCGTCGTCACAAAAGTAATCGACGGCGAATTGGCATTGACCTTAATGGTATCATAAACGAAATCCAACTTGCTGAAATTCAGGTCGGCATTCAGGTTCATCTTCCCTATCTCGCCGGCAAAATCATCGGCGGTCGCACTCAGGGCGAAATCGTTCAGCTTGGCATTCATTTCCTTGCCAACTTGTGCCGTCAAATTGCCGCTTGCCAGCGCGATATAAGCGCCTTTGCGACCTTTGATTTTACGCGAAGCAGGCAAAGTGAGATTGATATCCAGTTTCGACGCCACAGCGTGAATGGTGTCCATATCGAAAGCAAAGTTCTTGATTTTCAGCGTTCCATTGGCTGTCAGGCGGTTGAGGTTGTAATCGTCCAAAGATTTCATCAAATCATCCAAAGTGAATTTTGCATTCAGATTGACATCGGTGCGCCCCTGGATTTTCATATTCTTCGGCAGAAAACCCTTAATGTCGGCCATCGGCAAATCAGCCTTGGCATTGAGGTCAAAATTCAAGTTATCGGTCAAATCGTTGACAAAACCACTGACATTCAGTTTTGTATCGTGGAATTTTGCTGTCAATTGAGAGACTTCGACATTCGATTTTTCGTTGAGATTCAAATCTAATAAAGCTTGCAAATCGACATCGGTAAACGGATAAGGCAGACTCGGAATATTCACGGAAGCCTTATCGGTCAGCACTTTGGCCGTAATGAGCGGCATTAAGGAATCGTTAAATGTTCCTTTCACCTGCGCTTCGGCGATGGAAAGCCTTCCGGCAAACTCCATGCTGCTCAATGAATTAGCGACTTTTTCGGGCAGATAAGTCATCACATCTTCGACAATCAGCGTGTTGGTGTTAAGGTTCAAGTCCATGTTGATGTCACCGTTTTTTGCCATTTCAACATCGCCAGCGAGATTGATAAGATATTCATTCAGAGTAATTTGCGCATCATCAAGTGTGCCCGACATATTGTCGAGGTTGAAATGCAAAGGAAGCGTCAGATCCAGCGCATCGTTGTTCAGGTAATCCTCACCCAAATTCAGGCAAATGTCAGGCGTAGCCAGCTTCAGCGTGCCGTCAATTTGGTTGAAATCATTCACATTACCATCGAAATCAAGTGATAAAGCATTGGTTTTCAAGTTAATGCTTTTCATGTTCAAAGCAAGGTTTTCGGCTTTCAAGGCCAATTCGGCATCAATATCGCTGTCCTTCATATTGCCTTTCACATCAAGATTGAGGTCATCGGCATTGGCCAGCATATTTGAGCGTGCATCGGTGTAAATGACCTTGGAGTTTTTCAACTTAACTTCTTCAAGATTAACAAGATAATTAAAATTTGAGGATGTCGTATCGCTGTTTTCCGATGTCTTGAAAACATTCAGATTGTTATTGCCGTTTTCATCGGTATACACGTTGGCGAAAGCATTCTCCAGCACGCATTTCCTGACCACGATTTCATCTTCCTTCAAAAATTTCTTCAAATCCGCTGATATAATCAGCTTGTCGATATTGGCCAGCGTATCGGACGGTGAGCCTTGCATCGGGTTGATAAGTGCCACATTGTCAATCACTACGCCGATGTTCGGGAAAGTCTTGAAAATCGTCAAGTCGGCTTTGCCCAACTGCACCTCGCAAGTGACAAATTCGGGCACATATTTTTTCACAAGACTGGTAAGTTTACCCGATGAAGTCACCACAGAAAACGCAATGACAACCGCAATGATGACAAGACCGACAATCGACAACAGACTGATTCCTATTATTTTAAGTGCTTTTTTCATAACTAAATCAATTGACTCTCACAAAATTGTGGCCGAAACCGTAATCATCTACATAATTGAAATTGTTGGGATCGAGTTTAGTAACAGTATATACTTTTGGTAAAACCGCCCCCATTTCAACAAGTTGATGTTCTTGAAGAAGCCGCGTGCCGTTCAAAGTCCAGGAAAAAGGCTGGGCTTCCGCTTCGGTGACGTCATCGGCAGTGTCCCAGGTTACACCCGTTCCATCGGAATCGTAGCGCTCGTAAACCGTTCCATCGCGCCATTTGCCGTATATCTGGTTGGCATCAACATCGGTGTTTTCCGTTGGATTACAAGAACTTACAAAAACCATCAAAAGGCAGCCGATGATGAGAAAAAGATGCTTTTTCATAGTGTTTTTCATTTAGATTCTAAACTTATCGTTTCTATTGCTTTAGCAATTATTTTATCGTGGTCGAAAGCCAAAGGCGGCAGATTTTCGAGCGCAAACCATTGTAAATTAGCCGCATCGTCGCCAGCCGTGGCCGTTTTTCCGAAATTGTCGATGCCCCAGTAGGCAATGGTGATGGTGCGGTGCCGCGGGTCGCGTTCGAGCGCACCGAAAGCATACAACTGATGCAAATCGATGTCTTCCAAATGCGTCTCTTCCTGCAATTCCCGTGCCGCAGCCGCGTCAAGGTCTTCGTCCATCTCGACAAAACCGCCCGGCAAAGCCCAACAACCTTTGAAAGGATTGTTGCCACGCTCAATCAAAAGGATGTGCCAACTGTTATTTATCTTTCTGAAAATCAACGAATCAGTTGTAACACATGGTCGAGGATATTCGTAGCAGTACATGATTTGATATTTTTTGCAAACATAATCAAAAAACAAGTTTTCAAGGAATTTTGTGGTAGTGTTTCAAACAGTGTGTCCGAAGTCTGTTGACTTCAGGGATGCGATGCAAAATTAGACAATAGTTTTCATATTTGTATCAGTTGGTGAAAAAATCGTAGTTTTGCCATGCGGCCGGACGAGGGAACGGGCTCTGC